>CAYMWG010000004.1:0-34280 GCA_964393765.1 uncultured Phycisphaeraceae bacterium | reverse complement strand
AACACAGCGGGGCTCCCCTGACGGGAGCCCCTGTGCGAAGCGGAGAGGGGGGGATTCGAACCCCCGAAACAGTTTCCCGTTTACGCGATTTCCAATCGCGTTCCTTCAGCCACTCGGACACCTCTCCGGGATTTTCAAGGCGGATAGTCTACCCCTGTGAAATGTCGGATGTGGGAACCCTCACCCCGCTTACCCGCTCACCCCACCTCTCACGCAGCAGCGGCAATGCCGGCACGGCCAGTGGATCGACGCACCTCCGCCACAACCAGTCGATCGCCCGCACGCCCCACCAACCGTCGATGACAGCGCGGGCGACGGCAAGCCCGCCCAAACCGCCCACGACAACATCGCTGGCCCAATGTGCGCCGAAGATGATGCGCCCCGACCCAACGATGCCGACCGCGATGAGGGCCACCGGCCAGATTCTGGGGTACATACGGAACAGGAACCACGCGAGAATCGCCGCGGCGACCGTGTGGCTTGACGGCAACGACCAGAGTTCTGAGCCGGCCTCCCACGCGTGCCGGATGCCCCTCTCAGGCCCGAGCGGGTACGCGCCCCACGGCCACAGGATTGTCCACGGGTCATCGAACTTGGGCCGCGGCCGACCGACCCCCACCTTCAGCGCCGAGAACACCACAAGCCCGACAAGCATCGCGCCGTACAGGTCGAGCAGTCTGCGAGCCCGCGCCCGGTCCAGCAGGCACACGAGCGCCGAGACGAGCACAACTGAGCCCGCGGCCCCGAACTGCTGCCACGCCTCCCACTCGCGTCGCACATCGCCCGACACGACCGCGCGTCCGATGGATCCCGCCGCCCGATGGATCAGGCCGTCGAACGGGTACACCAGCAGGAATGCCGGCAGCGCGAGCGCCAGCGGGATGGTCCAGCGGCGACGGGTCGGGCTGAACAGCCAACGCCAGAGGGGACCGAACCAATCGGCGATGCCCGCAATGCCGATGTGGACAGCGCGGATCGGCCCCGCCAGCCCTCGGTTATAGTCGCTCGCCATGCGTACGCCGGGGCTCGCCATACTGCGCTACATCCTTCAAGGGTCGCCCCGCTCGCCAGGGTGGAGCCGCTCGCCAGGTGGCCCCGCTCTCCAGAGCGGGGTAGGGCTTCTCACCGGTCTTCAGACCGGTGCCACCCGAGCATGGTCCCGCAACTGGCGCGGCGCGGGCCTTTCGCTGCTGCTTCTCTGCCTGGCAGTGTATCTCCCGGGGCAGGTGTCCATCCCGCCGGTGGATCGCGATGAGGCCCGCTTCGCTCAGGCGTCGCGCCAGATGGTCGAATCGGGCGACTGGGTCGTGCCGCGGGTACAGGACAGGGCACGCTTGAACAAGCCGCCGCTGATCTACTGGCTCCAGTCCGCATCGGTGATGGTGCTGGGCGATGCGCCGGGCCAGTACCGCAACGGGAACATCTGGGTCTTCCGTCTGCCGAGCGTGCTGTGCGCGATCGCGAGCGTGCTGCTGACGTGGCGGCTGGGCCTGCGGCTCATGGACCCTCGCGCAGCCGCGCTCGGCGCGGGGCTGCTGGCGGTCTGCCCGATGGTGGCGTGGGATGCGCACCAGGCCCGCGCCGACCAGTTGCTGCTGCTGACGGTTGTCGCCTCGCAGCACGCGCTGTTCGTGTGCTGGCGGCACACGCAGGGGGGACGGAAAGATCGGCAAGCGCCGTTGATTTGGTGCGTCTACCTCTGGGCATCTGTCGGGTTGGGCGTGCTTGCCAAGGGTCCGATCACGCCGATGATTGTCTCGCTGACCCTCGGTGCGTTGTGCTTGCAGAGCAGGAGGATGCCAAGGCACAGAGGAACAGAGGCAGCACCCCTTGTTGATTCATCAGAGCCCGGAGCGCAAGCGACTGGCTTGGATGCGTTCAAGTTGTTCTTTGCACTGCGCCCCCTCCTGGGCCTCGGGATCGTGCTCGCAGTCGTCGCGCCGTGGGTTGTGACCGTTGCCCTGCGCATCGGGTGGGCAGAGTACCTTGGCACGATCTATGAAGAAACGGTCGGTCGTTCCGCCGCAGCCCGGGAGGGCCACTGGGGCCCGCCGGGGTATCACCTGGTCCTGCTGTGCGTGCTCTTCTGGCCGGGCGTGATGTTCACGGGCCTCGCGCTGCGGCGCGCCTGGAAGCGCCAACGGCGTCCGGGCGAACTCTTTCTGCTCGCGTGGATCGTGCCCGCGTGGATCGCCTTCGAACTGGTCGCGACCAAACTGCCTCACTATACGATGCCGCTGTACCCGGCGATCGCGCTGCTCTCGGGACGGGCGGTGCTCGCCGCGGCGAGCGGCACGCTGATCGGCATCCACGAGTGGGGCACGCGTATCGGCCTGGCGATCTGGGCGCTGGTGGGCGTTGGGATCATGGTGGCGGGACTCGCACTGCTGTCGCTTCTGTCGCGGTTTGACGATGTCAACGATGCCGCGATGGTCACGAGTTTGTGGTACCTGCCGATCGGCTTTGTGCTGGTGATGGTGCTCAGGTCCATGCTTGCGGGCGAGTGGTTACAGGCGCAACTCCGCTCGATGGTCGCGGTCGTGATGATGCTCGTGCTTCTGTTCACGACGCTCGCGCCCGCGGCAAACCGGATGAGCACGAGAGTTGTTCAAGCCATCAACGACATCGACCCGAAGGGAGAACGGCCGATCACGGCGGTCGGATATCAGGAGGATAGTTTGATCTTTCTTACCCGGGGCCGAGTGCGTCGAGCGGCCGCCGTGGACCTGCGGGCGTTGCTCTCCAACCCCGGCGAGGCGGTGCTGGTGCTACCGGACATCGACATGCCCGGGGAGGCACCCTCTCGTCATCAGGGCATTCGCGGGTTGAACTATTCGCGGGGGCGAGTGGAGAGCGTGCAGATTTTCTGGTGGGAACTCCAGCAATGACACCGGCAGGCCCACAAGTTGCGGGCATTCTCCTCGTCGACAAGCCCTCCGACAAGCGTGTGTCCTCGTTCCGCGTGGTCGGCGCGGTGAAGCGCCGCGTCATCGCGGCGGGAGCGCCCAAGTCCGTCAAGGTGGGGCACGCGGGCACGCTCGATCCGCTGGCCTCGGGCCTGCTCATCATCCTCATCGGGCGCGATGCCACCCGCCTGTGCAACAGCCTGATGGCGGATGAAAAGGAATACGAGACGCGCATCGACCTTGCGCACGCGTCCCAGACCGACGACTACGAGGGTCCGCTCGAACCCAACCCCCCTCCATTGCCGCCCACTTCGACGCCGACGCGCGCTGACATCGAGCGCGTGCTGGCCGTGTTCACCGGGACCATGATGCAGCGCCCGCCCGCGTTCTCGGCGATGAAGGTCGATGGTCAGCGGGCGTATGCCCAGGCCCGGAAAGGGAACCTGCTCGAACTCGCGGCGCGTCCCGTCATCATCCACGCGATCGACCTGCTCGCGTACGACTACCCGTTCGTGGATCTGCGCATCCGCTGCGGCAAGGGGACGTACATCCGCTCGCTGGCCCGCGACCTCGGGCTCGGGCTCACCGGTCATGCCGGTTGCCTGGCCGCGCTTCGGCGGACGGCCATCGGCGCATACCGCATCGAGAACGCGATCCCGCTCGATGACTTGCCGCCGATGCTCACGCAGGCGGACTTGATGAAAGTGCCCAGGGGTGATGAGGTGATGAGGTGAGAAAGCCTGTCTCGATCACATCATCACACACTCACCCCATCACTTCCCCACTCCCCACCACCTGATCCTCGTTTCATCCACACGCGCTCCGCCGCCCGGCCAGTGCAGTTCGGTCCCGACGGGCGCGCCCGCAAGCAGCCCCGGAAGATCGGTCACCCGGGCCGCGCACGCACGCTGCCCGCCCTCCCCGCCGGGCGTGCGATACTCGATGCGCTGCACACCGGCCTCAGCCAGCAGGCCCGCAAGCGTGATCGCATCGTCGAACCGCTCCAGGTTCATCCCTCATCCGCGGGGCCGTTGTCCCGGACCGCCTCGACCGGGTGGGCGGGGGGCAAAGGCGCGGGGCGAGCCGGGTGACGCTGAGCCATTGTCCCCGGGACGATTGTGTCAACCCACACTTCGCTGATGTCCTGCCCGTCGCAGATCCGCCGCATGCACAGGTACAGCACCGTCGCGGCGCACCAGAAATAGCTGACCGCAAAGGCCATGCCGAGCAGGACGGGGATGCCGGTCCAAAACGCCACGAGGCTCGCCGCGGCAGCATCAACCTTCGACGCCTCTTGGCCAACCTGGACCAGTGCAGAGCCGAGCATCACCGTGTCCGCCTCCGGCCCGACCCAGATGCCCGCCGCGTGCCGTGCGAAGTGGATCACCAGCCAGATAACGGCCCCAACGACAATGGCCAGCAGCACAAACTGGATCGCGAGGATGCCGATATACAGAAGCAGACGCAGCGGCTTGGCGAAGACGTACGAATAGACGTGCTGCACCGCGTCGATCGCGTCCGTCCCCTCGCACGCGACAGCGGGAACGAGCATTGGGCCGCCGAGCGTCATGGCGACCATGATGACGGCCGCGACAAGCGACGCGAGCAGGAAGAGAACCCAGAGTACCCCGCCGACCACGTTCACGCCCGAGATGCTGAACAGCGCCCACCCGCCGATCGCGAGCGCCAGAGCGATGCCGTACACCAGCGCCAGCGGCCCGCCGATGCTCCCGGCAAACGAGGTCCATCGTCCGAGGGCGTACCCCGTGCCCTCGGGCCAGGAGAGCCCGACGCCCTGCGCGAAGTCCATCGCCGCGATGCGGCTGATGGCCCCGCCGATGAGCGTGGTCCAGATCAGGATGATCGGCAGGAACACGATTGCGATCACCGGATGCTTGCCGACAAGCCCCCACACCGCGCCGACAAACAGCCCGTTGATCGCCTGCCCGACGCCGTCTGCATCGGCCTGCCACGCGTTCTGAATCAGCGCCCACAGATGGACAACCCATTCCTGACCGGCGGTCAGAAGCGCGTTGCCCTCGACACCGTCGACGCGATCCGCGATCGACACCAGGGCCGCAAGCCCGACCAGATAGAAAAACGCCAGGCCCACGCGCGACGGCCGGAGCGCCAGCGCCCCCGCCCTGAGCAGGCGCGGCCAGAGCAGGTCCGCTGTCAGATCGTCGAACATGACCGGCGAGCGGAGGGGATTGTGGGAAGGGGGCGGGGAGAACGGCGGGCGATTCTCGCTCATGCGGCGCATCCTACCGCGCCGATGGCTTGCGTGCGCTTTGGTGGCCCGGCTCTGAGAGCCGGGCCACCAAGAGCACCCCCAACAGCCTCGCCCTACCCTCCATTCCGCATGCGACAAACCATCCAGCACTGGCTCCTCCTCCTCCTCTCTGTCCTAGTCCTCGGGCCAGCGGCCTGGATGATGACCGCCTCCCTGACGGCTTCGGATGGCGGGCCGCAAACCTCACTCCTGGTCAACGCCTCCGTTGGGATGGGCGTGCTTGTCACAGCGGGAGTGTTCCTCCTGGCGGCGCTGGTCGGCCTTGGTGCGGCCCGCCTTGCCGGCCTCAGGCACGGCCTGCTCTGTGTGGGGCTGGTGCTGGCATGGGCGGCGTTCGGCACGGGCCAGATCGATCGCATCCTGCATCGCACGCTGTCCGCATCCACCATGTATGCCCTGACCGGAGAGGCGATTCTCGTCGGTGCGCTCGGCGTGGGCCTCGCGGCAGCCATGATCTTGATCGCTCGCCGGGAGCCGCACGCCGATCCCGCCCCGTCGGGTACCGCGCATCACCCGCCGGAACCCCGGGTGCTCTGGGACAAGGCCACACCGGCAGCGCTCGCCGCAGCGCTGGTCGTTGCCGCGCTGATAGGCTGGCTTGTGGCGCAGGACACGCTCAAAGGCCAGACGTTCGCCGCGGCGGCCTTCGCCGGGATGTTCGGCGCGACGGCGGGGCGGATGGCCGCGCCGACTGCCTCGGCATTGACATTCGTGGCAGCACTCGCACTGCTCGCGATTGCTGCTCCCGCGGTTGCGACGTTCATGCATGGCTCGACGCTGGGTCCGACGAGAGCCGCGCTCGGCCAGACGCTGTTCCCCTTGGCCCGCCCGCTCCCACTGGACTGGATCGCCGGTGCGTTCGTGGGAATCCCTCTCGGCCTGTCGTGGGCGGCTTCATTGACGGATCGCCAATCGAGCGCGCCAGTTTGAGTTCAATCGGAGTGACTCAACGCGTCTCCAGACGGTCCCCAAAACTGCCGATGAACTCCGATAACCCCTGATTCGCAAGGGGGTTGACCGTTCTACGCTTGCCTCCCGGGGCACGCACGGGCGTTGCCACGCCCTTCGCACCTTTCCGGCCCGAGGCTTCAAACATGGCTGTCGACTCACACCCGAAGGTTCGCATCGCGCTTGTTCCCGGCGATGGCATCGGCGGCGAGATCATGGGCGCCACGCTCGATCTGCTCCAAGCCGCGGGGGTCAACGAGCACGTCGAGTTCGTGACCGTCGAGATGGGCCGCGAGGTGTTCGAGAAGGGCAACACCCGGGGCATGACCGACCAGGCGATGGCGACGGTCGAGGATTGCGGCATCCTGTTCAAGGGGCCGATGGAGACGCCCAAGGGCGGGGGCGGCAAGTCGATCAACGTCACCGCGCGAAAGATCTGGAACGCGTTCGCGAACCTGCGGCACTTCCAGTCGTTGCCGGGCGTGAGCACGGTGTATTCGCAGGCGGGCATCCCCGTCAACTTCTACATCGTCCGCGAGAACATCGAGGATACCTACGGCGGCATTGAGTACCGCCACACCAACGATGTCATCCAAGGCAAGCGGCTCACCTCCGCGCCCGGGTGCGACCAAGTGCATCGCTTCGCGTTCCAGACCGCGCGCCGGATGGGGCTAAAGAAAGTGCATTGCGGCCACAAGGCCAATATCATGAAGATGACCGATGGCCTGTTCCTGGAGCGGTTCAGGGTTGTTGCCAAGGACTTCCCGGAGATCGAGACCGCGGACGTGATCGTGGATGCGCTCTGCATGAACCTTGTGCTGCGCCCCCAGCAGTACCAGATGATCATCCTGCCCAACCTGCAGGGCGACATCGTCTCGGACCTCGCGGCGGGGCTTGTGGGCGGGCTGGGATTTGCCCCCAGCGCCAACATCGGCCGCCACATCTCGATCTTTGAGGCCGTTCACGGCACCGCGCCGGACATCGCCGGCCGCGGCATTGCCAACCCGACTTCGCTCATCCTCTCCGGTCTGATGATGCTGCGGCACATCGGACTGATGCGCCAGGCCGCGATGATCGAGAACGCCGTGCTCTGCGCGCTGGAGGAGGGCGTGCGCACCGGCGACTTTGGCGATCAGGGCAGGCCCGCGCTGGCGACCGCGGACTTCACGCGCGCGATCATCGACCGCTTGGGCAAGACTCCGCGCTCGGGCAAGGGATCGCCGGTCCCGGCGGAGGGCACCCAAGACAAGCCGACGTTTGTCAAGCCGCCACGCCCGATCCATCAGGAGGTCATCCGTACCTACTTGAACGTCGTCTCGCATGTGTGCGGGTGCGATGTCTACCTCGACACCGCGCTCTCGCCGATCGCCGTGGCGGAAGAGATGACCCGCGCGGCAGCGGACACACCCTTCAAGTTGACGCTCATCTCCAACCGCGGCACGCAGGTCTGGCCCACCGGCTCGATCTATACCGAGTGCGTCGACTACTACCGCGTGCGGTTTGAGATCAAGGACGGCGTGCGCCCGGGCGACTTCGGCCAGAGCCGCACGATCGCGCTGCTCAACCGGATCGCCGAGAAGTTCACGGTCGGCTCGTACGAGTTGCTGCGGACGTTCGACGGGGTAAAGGGGTACAGCATGGCGCAGGGGCAGTGAGCGGGCACACCTGTTCAACTCCTGCCATGATGCTGCCCGAATGGCGGTCGTGGGAGATTGTTCTCTCCCCCCACCTCCTCAAACGCATGATCGATCGTCGATCCAATGAAGTCGATTTGCGTTCCATGCTCGAAGCCCTGCTCGAACTGTTTCCTCACGATGAGCCGGGGACGATGGGCCGGCGGCCTCATCGTCGACTTCGCGCCTGACGGCCGGCCCATCGGCATCGAGATTACCGCGCCCAGCGCGGTCTCGGCGGAAGGGTTGAACGCGTTGCTCGCCGAACTGCACCAGCAGGCACCAACCCGTGAACAGTTGCGCCCGCTGCGGGCCGCGTGATTCACCCATCCTCCGCATTCCCGGATCATGTCCGGGTGCGCCGTGATGGGCGTCGCCCTCGCCCACCCCAGATCCCTCACGGCTCCTCGCTCTGGGCCGCGTCGAGCACATGCTCGGCCACGAAGATCGGGACGTTGCTGGTGATCCCGATCGCGATGGCATCGCTCGGGCGTGAGTCGATCTTCACGGCTTTTCCGTCCTTCGTGCGGATCTCTATCAGCGCAAAGAACGTGTGCTCGGACAGGTCATTGATCGTGATGGACTGGAGTTTCCCGCCCAGTTCCTCGATGATGCTCACGAGCAGGTCGTGCGTCTGCGGCCGCTTGGGCGCGGTGCCCTTGAGCCGCCGCTCGATCGCCTGGGCCTCCGGAAGGCCGATCACGATAGGGAACGATCGCCCGTTCTCGACCTGCGAGAAGGCTTCTCCGCCGTCATCTGACGGCGTGGCCGCGACCTCGCGCAACTCGATGATCTGAAAATCATTGAGTTCGCGGATCAGGATGCGCGACAACTCCATACGCACGGGCATCGGCGGGCTCCTCGGGCAATGGTCTACGACCCGCGCTGGCCCGTCAACCTTCATCGGCAAGCGGGCGCCACAGTCTTCCAAGCCTCAGAAGCAGCCGCGGCGGCGCACCGATGCCAAGCACCGCGACGGGAGATACTCTCTGCCGGGTCCGTGTCGGCAGCATCCCAGACTTGTACCCCGCCAGGGTCAGCGTTGCATCGGCATCGATGCACTCCCCACCGGGTGGAGGTTGGCCGACATCGCTGTCCATCCCGGACGGCACATCGACCGACAGCACCGAGATGTCCGCGTGGGCCGCTCGAAGCGCATTGCACGCGAGGATGGCTTGGCGCACCGCTCCGGAAGCGGGGCGAGAAAGACCGGTGCCCAGCAGGGCATCTACGATGAGCAGGGGCCGTCCCAATCTCGAGGCGAGTTGCCGAACCCGTGCGCCCGTGCGCTCGTCGGCGGGCACGATCCGGACCCCCACTCGCTCTGCCATGAGCAGGTTGGCCGCGCTGTCCCCGCCGATCCGGTTGTGCTCTGCCACAAGCGCGACCGCAAGCCGCCTAAGCCCGCAGTCGCTCAGGTGGCGTGCAACCGCGAGTCCGTCGCCGCCGTTGTTGCCCGGCCCGACGAGCACGAGCACGCCTGCGCCGACCCGCGCGCAGACGCGACTGACCACCGAGGCGATCCCGAGCGATGCCCGCTCCATCAGCAGGATTGAGGGGATCGCGAACTCGTCCTCACACGCGGCGTCAAGGCTCCTCGCCCCCGCGCGGGTCAGCACCACACTCGGCCCGCGCAACTCGCGGTCGGCCCGGCGGACAGCGGTTCGCACGGCACCCCGCAGGTCGCTCGGCCCGGACGTACGCTTTGCGCGAAGGGCCATTCGGAGAGTCTACCCAACCCGCCCGGCAACGATCCCAGCGCCGAAGGAACACGGCTATCCCGACGCTCTTGAACATCCTCCTGTGGGGCGCGTGCGCGTCATCGTGCGTGATATCGCTCGTCTGGGGGACGGTCCTCTACCACGTCGTGCGGACGTGGTTGACTATCCCCACCGTGCGTGCGGGCCTGAAAGCGCCGCTGGCCGACGATGCCTGGCCACGGGTGTGCGTGATCGTGCCGGCCCATAACGAGGAGGCCTGCATCGCCACGATCGCTGCGTCCATCGCTGCCCAGGTCTGCCCGCCGGATCGCCTGTCGATGGTCTTCGCGCTTGACCGCTGCACCGACTCGACCGAGGCCGTGCTGCGCCGGACGCTCGGCGATGCCCCACGCAACGCGGAGATCCTCAGTATCGAGGCGTGCCCCCAAGGCTGGACGGGCAAGGTCAACGCCCTCTGGATGGCAGTCACCACCTCTCCAGCAGCGCGGCACGCCGACATCCTGCTGTTTGCCGATGCCGACACGAACCTGCATCCCGACTGCTTGCGGGCCTGCCTGGGGCTCATGCACCAACGTGGCCTTGACATGCTCAGCCTGCTCAGCACCCTGACGCGCAGCCAGTGGTTCGAGAAGGTCGCCCAGCCGGTGGCCGCCATGGAACTGGTGCGCATGTACCCGATCACGCGCACGAACTTTCCCGGGCAGGAGCGTCCGTTCGCCAACGGCCAGTTCATCATGGTCCGTCGGGACGCGTACGAGCGCTTCGACGGCCATCGCGCTGTCCACTGGGCGGTCCTTGAGGATGTCGAACTCGCGCGAGCTGCGGACCGCGCCAAGGTGCCGCTTGGTGTTTTTCTGGCCGACGGCCTCCTGCACTGCCGGATGTACGCGACTTGGGCCGAGTTCCGGCGCGGCTGGAAGCGCATCTTCACCGAGTCGGCCAACCGCAAGCGGACCCGCCTCATCGGGATCGCGTGGCGTATGCGCCTGCTCGGCGTCATCCTGCCGACCCTGGCGCTCGTTGGCGCAGTGGCGGGCCTGGGTTTGCGCATCGCCGGGAACGGCGGGGGGGTTGGCGATTGGGCGCTCGGGCTGGGTGCCGCCGCGATATGCTTGTTCTTTGGCGCACTAAGCGCGTGCGCTGCACTGGGACGTACGCCTTTTATCGGTGTCCCGCTGTTCCCGATCGGCGCGTGGCTGGTGTCGGGGATCTTCACCCAGGCCGCACGAGACCTGCGTGATGGCAAGCCCCTGGAGTGGGCCGGTATGACCTACAACCGCGAGGCCCGGTGACGGAGCGGGACGGGATCAGCCCCCCTGAGGGCCCGGCTGTCCCGGCTCGCCGCCCGCGATCGAGCCGCGCATCGCCGTGTCGGCCTGGAGGTTCCGCAGTTTGTAGTAGTCGAGAATGCCCAGGTTCCCGCTGCGGAACGCCTCGCTGATGGCTTTGGGGATCTCGGCCTCGGCAAGGACGACCAGCGCCCGGTTCTTCTGCTGCTCGGCCTTGTACTCCTGCTCGGCCGCGACCGCCAGGGCACGGCGCTTCTCCGCCTCGGCCTGGGCCATTTCCTTGTTGGTCCGGGCCTGGTCGAGGTCGAGTTTCGCGCCGATGTTCTCGCCCACATCGATATCCGCGATGTCGATCGACAGGATCTCGAACGCCGTGCCCGCGTCGAGGCCGGAGGCCATGACCTTCTTGGAAATCTCGTCGGGGTTCTCCAGCACATGCTTGTGATCGACGGCCGAGCCGATGGTCGACACGATGCCCTGCCCGACGCGGGCGATGATCGTCTCCTCTGTCGCGCCGCCGACGAGCCGCGCGATGTTCGTCCGCACCGTCACCAGCGCCTTGGCCTTGAGTTGGATGCCGTTCTTGGCGACCGCGTCGATCGTCGGGCGCGGGCTGTTGGCGCTGGGGCACCCGATCACCTTGGGGTTGACGGACGTCTGCACGGCCTCCAGGATATCGCGACCCGCGAGGTCGATCGCCGTCGCCGTGTCCCACGGCAGATTGATCTTCGCGCCCCTCGCGGCGATGAGCGCCGAGATCACATGCGGCACCCGCCCGCCCGCCAGATAGTGCGACTCCAGTTGATTGGTCGGAATGTCCAGCCCCGCCTTCTTGGCGCGGATGCGGCTGTAGACGATCGTGCGCACGTCCACCTTCCGCAGGCGCATGCCGATGAGTTCGAGCAGGCTGACCCGCGCATTGCTCAGCAGCGCCTGGATGTAAAGGTTGAAGAACTGCCCGATGACGAACACGAACACCAAGAAGAACAGGGCCGCGACGACCCCGACAATAATCCACACCGTGTCCATGCAGCGTTTCTCCACTCCGCGTGTTGCTCATTCGGGCAGGCGGGGCACGAGTATAGCAAACATCGTGTGAACAGGCGTCGGTCAGACGGCCCGGACACGGATGGTCGTGCCCTCGACGGCGGTCACGCGCACGCGCGACCCCGCCGGGATGTACGCGATCTCGGCGAGCGCATCGACCCGCCGGTCCCCGATCCGGACAGCGCCGACAGGTCGCAGGTCAGTCATCACCACGCCCTCAGCACCCACCAGCGCGTCAAACTCGCTCCCCCCCTCATCGCCCGAGAGCGTCCGCTCCTGCCCGCCCTCGCCGAACATCAACTGCCGCCCCACCTTGGTGCTGGGCATGAGTTGGAGCGCGAAGAGGAACGCCAGCGGCCCGAGCACGAGCAGCGCGCCCGTCCCCGCCACGCCCCAGCGCCAATCGACCTTGAACATGCAAACCACGCCCGCGACCGCCAGCGCGGCGGCGGTGAGCGAGATGATCCCGCCGGAAGGGATGAACGCCTCCGCGACGATGAGTACGAGCGCAAGGCCGATGAGCAGCACCCCCCAGATAAGCAGCGATTCAATCATCCCGGGGACGCTCCTTGCCCGCGTGCATCGGTATGTAGATGCCCCTCGACCCGCTCAACCGCGATGCGGAACGCATCGGCCGAAACCACGCGCACCATCACGCCCGATTCGATAAACCCGTGCTCCGCAACCGCGTCGATCATTCGTTCGCCGATGAGCACCCGCCCCGCCGGGCGCAGCGGGGTGGCCGCGCTGCCCAGGTCTCCCACGCTCACTCCGCCCGCGTCGATGGCCATCGCCTGGAGCATCGTGGGTGTTGGGCCATCCTCGTTATCCTTGAGCACGAGCCTTCCCAGCAGCGGCGTGCTGGGCAGATGCCTGGCGAGCATGTAGATCGCGCCGCCGCTGGTGATGGCGGAGATCACCACCGTCAACACGCCGGTCGTCAGTTCCTCCCGGCCCTGCGTGCTTCCCGGGAAGAGGCCGCTCCCACCCACGAACGTGCCGATGAGACCGCCAAAGAGCAGCACCACGCCGCCAACGCCCGCAAACCCGAAGCCCGGGATGACAAACAGTTCCAGGATGATCAGGAGAATCCCCGCGAAGATCGCCGCGACCTCCCACCACGCCGCCATGTTGACCAGCAGCGGGGGGATAATGAGCGCCAGCAGCGCGGCCGCGGCCACCAAGCCCGGCGCTGTCACACCCGGGTGTGTCATCTCCACGAACAGGCAGATGAGGAAGAGTGCCACCAGCAATCCCCGCACCCAGAAGAGCGTAAGGAAGCGGGCCAGTCCTTCGGACCACGTCTCATCTAGACGCACAATGTTCTGCGCGCCAAAGTGCGCTGTCAGGTCGCTGTCGGACTGCACGGTTCCCGCGGCCAGCCCGTAGCGGAGCAGGTCGCGCGACTTGAGCGTCATCACCCCGTGCCCGTCCGCTACATACTCGATGACCGTGTAGCGCCCGGCGTGCTCGGCCGACCGAAAATCTGGCCGGACGGACCTGGAGGACCGCATCTCCAGTGCGTTGTTCACTTCGTTCAGGGTTTCCCGCGGTGTGCTGGGGTCCGCGGGTCGGAAGGCAAGCGGACCTTCCGGCTGGGCCGTTGGGGAGACGCCCTCTTCTGCCGTCGAATCCGCATCAGGCTGCGGCGCTTCCGCTCGCGGCCCGCCGCTCCCCCCCCCAACGGGTCCGGTCGCCGAGGGCACGGTCGGGCTTGTTCGCTCGGGGGCTTTACCGATCGCGGCGGTCGCCTCCGCCTCCGTGACAAAGTACCGCTCGGCGGTGGCGTTGTTCTCCACCAGCCAGAGTTCGACGCCGCGCCGGACAAGGCTCTGAACGAAGATCTCGTCGTACCCGTTGCGACGGGCCGAGTCCACCACCTCGACGAGCAGCGGACCCATGACCTTCTCGCGCTCGGCATCGGGCATCGCCATCATCCCGCCTACCGGCGAGCCCGACACGGGCAGTGCATCGCCGAATGTCGCATTCTCGCTCACCACCATCTCGCGGCAGGCCAAACCGATGATGGCACCACCCGAATAGGCCGACGGCCGCACCCACGCCACGGTGTTGGCCACCTGCGAGCCCTTGATCGATGCGCAGATCATCAGCACCGGCCACAACTCGCCGCCGGGTGAATCAATCTCGAAGACCAGCGCATCCGCTCCATCGCGCTCCGCCTTCTCGATGCGCCGGTCGACGCTGAACGCCGTCCAGCGGTCGATCTCGCCGCGGATAGTGATGATCGCGACGTCCTTGGCGCTCCGGCCCGCCGAAAGGGGCTTTGCGGTTCCCTGCCCGCCGCCCGCCTGCCCGCTGGCGGAAACGCCGAGCAGGCAGATGCACAGCGTGGCGATCGCGCGGACGATCAGCGCACCCAGGCCGCCATGCAGTCCGCGCCGTGTTGTCGTCAGCCGCCCCTTCATCGTTGCGAACTATAGGTTCGATTTCCGATCGCTCGTAGTCCATGAAAAGAAGGGCAGCGCGGGGTCAGGCGGTCTCGAACCCCATGCCCGTGATCCGGAAGGTGAAGGTGGGTGTAGCGGGGTCGTTGGTGCGGATCACCACCCACGCGTTGCGCTGACCGACCTCCGACGGGTTGAAGCGGATGGAGAAGGGCGTGAACAGACCCGCCCCGATAGGCGCGCCCGGCGGCGTGAAGAGGCGGAAATCGTCCGCGTGCGTGCCCATGATCTTGACGCGCACGGGAGCGGTAAAGTTCAGGAAGCCGCGCCCGACGTTGCGGATCACAAACGCGCCCAGGCGATTGCGGTTCTCGATGTTCACGCGCCCGAAGTCGGTCGCATCGGCCTGGCGGGGCGAGCCGTCGGCGTTCTCGATCAGCCGCGCGTTGCCGCGGACGTTGATGACGGGCGTCCCGAGGCCCGAGCCGCGGATCGCAAAATCGAAGGTGGCGGTGTCGGGGTCGTTTGAGTCGAAGGCGACGATCGCGCTGCGCGGCCCGACCCGCGAGGGGTTGAAGCGGACGGTGAAGGTGGTGAACTCGCCCGGCGCGAGTGTGCTGAGCGCGGGCTGGGCGATCACGCGGAAATCCTGCGCGTGCTCACCCTCGATGCGCACAAGCCCGTTGAGCACAATGGACGCCGTCCCGTCGTTGCGGATGGTGTAGATGCGCACGCTGGTCTGGGCCACGACGTTGCGCAGCCCGAACGTGGTGTTGGTCGCCGAAGAAACCCCGGTCGAGCCATCCAGAATCGCCACCGACTCCCCGCCCAGCACCGCCACATCGGGTGTTGCCGACGCGATGCCGGCGATGGTGAATCGGAACTCAGGGAAGGTCGCATCGTCGGTCAGGATCGTCACGATCCCGCTGTACTCCCCCACGACTTCCGCGTCAAAGGTGATCTGGAATGTGAGTTCCTCTCCCGGCGCGATCGTCGCGCTCGCCAGGTCGAGTGTGAGCATGAACACGCCGTCGATATCGCCGCTGATGTCCACGCGCGGATCGCGCTCGATGTCCAGTGTCGCGTTTCCGGTATTGCGAACCGTGAATGATCGGACAATCGCCGCCGCGGCGATATCGATCGTGCCGAACGCGGTATGGTCCGCACTATCCGGGGTGCTGTCGCCCGGTGTGATCGACTGGTTGTTGCCCAGGACGCCCACGATGGGCGCGGGCGGGGCCTGCCCGGCGATCGCATCGACCTTGGCGTTGGTGGAGCCGATGACCACATCGTCGATGGTCAGGGGTGAGCCGAATCCGCCGCCGCTGAACGTGACGGAGTAGGTGCCCTGTGGGAGTTGGAGTTGATACCCGCCCGCGTCGAACGTGGTCGTGTTGAACGACCCTGGGCCGCCGATGGCGCTGATGGTCACGCCGCCCTCGCCCTCGCCGATGGTGTAGAACTCGTCGTCGTTTACATCCTCGAACACCACCCCCAGCAGCCAGGAGTTCCCGAAGTTCTGGCGCGTGCCGAAGTCCTGCGTCATCACCAGCGGCCCGACCTCGGTCGACTGCGCGGTCTCGGGCAGGATGCGGATCCCGACCTCGCGGAACTGGCTCGACAACATGCTCTGGCGATGGCCGGGGGGGTTCTGGATGCCGTTGGGCCCGCTGCCCCAGTCGATGGCGAACGCGGCGTGCCCGTGCAGGATGCTCTCGGCGTAGGCGAAAATGTTCTCCCCGAGGATCGTGTACTCGTAGTCGAACGTCTCGGCCCGCGCTGCCAGACCGGGACGGCCGGGCAGGTTGTGCTCCTGCATGTCGTCGAGGATCATGTTCTGGGAGTGCAGTTCGGCCATGTTCCTCAGCGCCTCGTTCCACGCGAGGGGTGGGACCGCCGAGAGGCTGGACCACTGCGTCTGGAGCACCGGTCCGCTGACGTTGAAGAAGTCGAGCGCGCTGTTGATGTCCGGATCGCTGGACCGCGCCTCACCGGAAAGGCTGTTGGTCAACTTGGCCAGTTCAGCCTGAGGGTTGGCGCGGAAGCGGTTGAGCAGTTCGAGCATGAACTGCTCTTCCGCCGTGGGGTTGAGCGCGAGCACAAGGCGAGGCTCCAGTTGCTCCGTGCCACCAAACCCCACGCCGCTCCCGGCCATCTTCGCCATCCGCCCTGTCCGTCGAAGGTGATTGTACAAATCCGCGCTCCCGTGCTTGAACATCATGCTCTCCGGTACGCACGCCGTTGTGCGAAGGGTCAGCGTTGCCGCGACCAGTTTGGGGACGCTCCGCACGCGCCTGCTCATAGATCGGCTCAGGAAAGGCTTGCCCAAACCTCTAACCGCCGAACGGCCTCACGCAGCGTCGCTTCGCGCTTGCAGAACGCGAAGCGGGCCAGCCGCCGCCCGTGCTCGCGGTTCTGATAAAACACGCTCGGAGGGATCGCGGCCACACCGGCCTGGGCGGTCAGGCGGCGGCAGAATTCCTGATCGTCCGAGAACGTGCTTCCCCGCGGGCCTGTCGTGTAGTCCGCCAGGACGAAGTAGGCTCCGGCGGGTGGGTAAACTCTGAAGCCCAGTCGCTGCAGAGCGGCCGAAAGAAACTCCCGGCGGGCTTGTAGGTTGCTCACAAGGTCCGCGACCGCCGCTTTCGATTCCCCACTGCGGGTCAACGCCGCCGCGGCCCCAGCCTGCATGGGCGTAGCGGTCGCGAAGGTCAGAAACTGGTGGGCCGCCCGAACCGCGGCGGAAAGTTCCGGCGAGCCGATCGCCCAGCCGACCTTCCACCCCGTCAGGCTGAAAGTCTTGCCGAGGCTGGACAGAGTCAGCGTCCGCTCGGCCATGCCTTCGAGGGTGGCAAGGCGGATATGCGGCTGTTCGGGCTCGTAGGTGAGGTTCTCATACACCTCATCGGTCAACGCGATCACGTTATGCTCGCGGCAGAGACTCCCAATAAGATCGAGTTCTGCACGGGTAAACACTTTGCCGGTGGGGTTGTGCGGCGTGTTGACCAGGATCAGGCGCGTCCGGTCCGTGAACGCCCCGCGGAGTTCATCGGGGTCGAACCAGAACGCGCCGGGCGCGGCAAGCCCGTCGCGAGGCGCGCCAGTCGGCTCGCGCAGCGTCACGAACCTCGCCACACCGCCGGCCATGGCGACGCTCGCGCGGTACGAGTCGTAAAACGGCTCGAACAGGATGACCTCGTCGCCGGGGTCAACCAGCCCGAGCATCGCCGCGGCGATCGCCTCCGTGCATCCGCTCGTAACCGTGACCTGTCGATCCGGATCGATCGTGGTGCCCGTCGCCTGCCGCCAACTGTCGGCCAATGCCAGGTTGAGCGCGGGCAGTCCGAACATCCGTGCGTATTGATTTTGACCGTCCCGCATCGCCGCGTCGGCCGCCTCGATGATGAACGCGGGGCCGTCAAAGTCGGGGAAGCCCTGCGCCAGGTTGACTGCGCTGTGCTTCTGGGCCAGCAGCGTCATCTCGGTGAAGATGGTGGTGCCGAAGGGGGCGAATCGAAGGGCGGTCATGGGCGGAGTTTACCGGCCACTCGCAGGGCGAAGCGACGCGAGCACCGCCTCGTCGAACGCTTGCCGCCCGTTGACAAACCCCAGCGAGAGCGTCGGGCGCAGCACAGCGCAGGGCCATGTGGATGACGGCAGGAGCCGGAGTTTGGACCAGTCCTTGTCCGTGACGACGATGGCTTGCGCCCGAGCACGTCGGGCGGTCTCCGCGATCCTTCGCACCGTGGCGGGTCTGAAGGGATCATGGTCGGGAAGGGCGATGACCTCGTGCGGTGGGGAACTCGGGGCGTCACCGGCGGTCAGCCGCAGCGCCTCGACAAAGCCCGCCGGATTCCCGATCGCGCACACACCGATGATGCGCCTCCCCATCAAATAGTCCAGCGGGAAGGGCTTGTCCGACGCGTCTCGGAGCGCGGTCCACAAATGCCTCGTGGTCGCGAGCGGGGACCGTCCGTGGACGCGCTGCACGTTCAGGCTGATCGAGTCGAGTTCGCCCGCGGGGGCAAGTTCCGCATGTGTAAGGACAACGCAGGAAGCTCGCTGAAGCGAGTCTGCCGGCTCGCGGAGCCACCCCGCGGGCAGCAGTCGGTCGGCGAACGGGTCGCGTGAGACATCGATGAGCACGATGTCGAGGTTCCGAGCAATGCGCCGGTGCTGGAAGCCGTCGTCGAGCACCACCACGCCGGGCGCTCGAGAGGTTCCGGCAAGCAGGGGGCGAATCCCGGCCAGCCGGTCCGCGCGGGCGACGATGTCCACCGCGTCGCCGAACTCGCGCTCATAGGAGTCGGCCTCATCCGACCTCGCGCCCCCGCGCGCATAGCCCCGCATGGCGATGCAGGGTCGGACCCCGGCCTCCAGGACCAGTCGGCACACATGCGCCACCAGGGGCGACTTGCCCGTGCCACCGACCGAAACATTTCCGATGCTCACGACGGGCACGCTCAGCCGCTCGACGTGGTGCCCGGTATCGAATGCTCGATTCCGCCGGGCGATTGCCGCGCTGTACAACTTTGCCGCGACCCTTCCGAGCGGGCCGGGCAGCGGCCCCGGCCGTGGAGGGGCGGGGGGCGAGGCGGGGGTCGAGCCGGACTGCACATTCACAGGCGATGCTCGTCGCGCCCGTGCCCAAGGCCCCGGCGAAACTCGTCGCGCACCCGTCGACGGCCCTCGAGCGCGAGCCGGGCGGTGAACGCTACATCCATCGCCGCCATCGCGATCACAAGCGTCAGCAACGACATGATGGCTGACCAGACAATAAGAAACGAGCTCGCCTGCTCCGGATTTGTTGCCGGGTTGCGGACCACCGGCGCGACACCCAGCGCATAAGCCAGGAGGGACGCGATGAGCATCATCAGCAAACCATTGGCCGTGCGGATGCGCCTCCGCCGAACGGGCATCGCCGCCTGCTGGATGGCCAGCACATGCGCGGCGAGCACCAGGACGGCCGCGCCCGCAACGGGCACGACGGCCCAGGCTGGAAGAAACGAGTCGGCAAGGACCAGGACAAGGGGCACGAGGGAGTTTAGGTGCCGTCTCCGCCGCAAGGAGCACAGACAGAGCGGTACCAGTCAACCGTCTGCGATAGGCCTTGGGAGAGGGTCACGACCGGCGAGAACCCGATCAGCCGCTTCGCCTCGGAAACATCCGCCTGCGAGTGGAGCACATCGCCGATCCGCGCGGGTTCGAGCCGCGCCGTCAGGTGGGGGACGCCGCATCTTTCCGCGAGCGTTGACGCAAGGTCCGCCAGACTGGTGCTCGTGCCCGAGCCGATGTTGACGACCTCGCCTGCGAGAGGCGTATCGGTCGTCGCGGCAAGCAGATTGGCAAGTACCGCGTTCGCGACAAACGTGAAGTCGCGTGACTGCGTGCCGTCCCCGAAGATCACCGGCTGCTCGCCCGAGAGCAACTTCTTCGCAAACACCGCGACCACCGCGGAGTAAGGCGAGTCCGCAGGCTGACGCGGCCCAAAGATGTTGAAGTATCTCAGACTCACCGTCGAAAGGCGGTACGACTGCGCCCAAGCACGCATGATCTGCTCGCCCGCGAGTTTGCTCGCCCCGTAGGGAGACACCGGCATGGGCAACTGCGTCTCGACTTTCGGGAGCACCTCGCTCTGGCCGTAAGCCGAACTGGACGCGGAGTACACGATCCGGCGCACGTGTGCGCGCCGCGCCGCCTCAGCAACCCGGAGCGTCCCGGTCACATTCACCGTGTAGGAACGCTCCGGCTCGGCGACAGAGCGAGGCACGCTGGACACGGCCGCGAGGTGGAAGACAACGTCTGCACCAAGCATCGCGTCGGCAAGGGCTGCATCGTCGAGGATCGAGCCGCGGATGAGCTGCACCCGCTCCGCGTCCATCTCGATCAGTTCGATGAGGTGATCCGCCGACGAGTTGGACAGGTCGTCGATCACCCGGATCTGGCAGCCCATCGACACGAGCGCATCAACCAGGTGTCCGCCGATGAAGCCCGCGCCCCCCGTGACGCACACCGTCCGACCCGCGAGGCCTGGGCGGAGGGCGTTTACAGATTCATTGGGGAGCTTGAGCACGCGCCGGATGGTAACGGGGAAGGTGGTGCCGGGCCAAGCACAATTCTGAGGTGGTCCGCGGGCGGACAGACCGTTGCAGCGCGAACTTCGGCATCACTTCCCGGCAGGTGGCGGCGCACCGAGCAGTTCAACGATGGCTCGACCCCGGTCATCGTCCCGCTTCTGTGCCCAGTCGCGAGCGGTCCACCCGTTGGCATGGTCCTTTGCTTCCCGCGATGCGCCGGCGGCCAGGAGGGCCGCGACCTTTTCCCCATCACCGCTCTCGGCCGCCTTCATCAATGCCGTGACGCCGTCGTTGTCCGGTTCATCCAGTCTGGCCTTGGCCCGAATCAACGTTTGCACCACCTCGAGGCCAGTGTCTGAAGCCGCCGCGGCAATCGACAACGCCGTATCGCCATACTGGTCGCTCGCGTCCACGGGCGCTCCCGCTCCCAGCAGCGCGTCGACCTTCTCGAGCGACCCTGTGCGTGCAGCGCCCATGAGCGCGGTCTGCCGCCAGCGGTTGCGCTCATCCACTCGTGCCCCGGCCGCAACCAGAGACCGCACCGATCCCACCTCACCGCGTGCTGCCGCGAACATCAGCGCGGTCATCCCGTCGCTTGCCCGTGCATCCACGGTCGCGCCCGCATCGAGCAGCATCTGGACTTTCTGCGCATCGCCCCACCCGGCCGCATAGATCAGTGCCGTCCGCCCGTCGGGCGAGCGGGATTCCGTCCGCGCCTTGGCCTCGAGCAGCGCACGGGTCGCGTCGGCGCTTCCGGCGAAGCACGCGAGCATGAGCGGGGTCATCCCGCCCCGGTTCGGGTCAGTCTCGGGGAGCGGGAGGTTGGGGTCCGCGCCCGCGGCGATTGCGACTCGAACGCTGTCCGCGCTGCCGCCCGCGGCGGCCTGGTGGAGCCCAAGGGCGAGCGGCGCGGCGTTGGCCGCGTTCCTCCCGCCCCCAGGCTGACCGGAGGCGGGTAACTCGCGCCCCATCTGGAAGGCGATCACGACCGCCGCGACAAGTCCGACGAGTACGAGCGCCCGCATGAATACTCCGAGGGTCGACAGTTCGGGCTTGGACATCTCCGGCTCCTTGGGCGTGCCGGGAAAATCCCGGTTCGTCCATTTGACCACAGATGACCCCGAGCTGCAACTGCCCCCTGGAGATTGAGAACGAAGCGTGCTTTCAGCGGAGTGCCTCGGCGATCGCGCTGTCCTGCTCCCGCGCCCACTGACGATTCCGCTGCCTGTCACGTACCGCTGGGCGCTTTTCGTCGTATTCCGTTCCCCAGAGCGCAAGCAGACGTACCTTGCCGCTCGCCTTCGCGGCCCGGATGACGGCACCCCGTTTGGGCTGATAGTCCTCAATGGCAAGCCAGACTGTCCCGCGAGCCTTGGCTATGCCGTCGAGTAGTTCCTCCTCCGACAAGCAGCCCTGCGGCCCGCCGCTGGTGTAGCCCGTCAGAAAGGTGGTCTTGCTATCCATGGAGCCGGGCACATGTGCCGGTGTCTGACGGAAGTGGGGTTCGACGCCAAGATTGGGGCACCGCGCGGCGTGGCAGGTTCCGTAGTTCGCTGCGCCCGAACCGTCCTTCTGTTCCCAGCCGCACGCCCGCAGTGCCGCCCCGAACAAGTGGCAAGCCGTCGAAGCGTGGTCCGTCCCAACCGCAAAGGTTGCTCCCGGGACGAGGTTGGGCTTGTCGTAATGAGCAAACCCCTCAAAATCGACGACATGATTGATCCGGTCGATCACTTCCTCGGAAAGGACTCGTAGCAGTTCGGTTTTCGCAAGCGCGACCAGTTCCTCTGTCACCTTGACCGCCTCGGGAGAGAAGTTTGCCGGCGCCCCTGGGATGTCCTTGTAGTGGTACGGATGGCACCATGTCAACACCGGCAACTCACGCAGGCGTGCTGCGGCTTGGCGGGCTGTAGCGACCTGACCGTCCACATAGAACCGGATGCCGCGTTCTGCCCATGTCCCACCGTCACCCCAGTGGAAGTGCGCTGCCACCGCGCGCTTCACCGACGTTACCTGCGGATCGGGGGTGTAGTTCCAGGCAAAGACAACCATCGGCCGCGACTGCTCGCGCGTGTGCTCAGCACTTCCCGCCTGTTTCGGATCGCGCGGCTCGCTCCCTCCTGTGTTGGCGAGGGCAGGAGCGGAGCCAATCGCGGCCACGCTCGCGAGAACCGCTGCAACCCGCAGAGCCTTCGCGCTGCCTCCAAGGATCCTTCGTCCGATCGCTCCGAATGCGCCCATGCTTAACTCCTGCTTCGGTTTGGGAACAACGGCGTCGCGGGTTGCTTCGTCGGGGGAACGGTGCAATCTGCTACCATATCACCCTCCGCAGCAAGCTCCATACATAGAGGAATCCCGATGCGCTGTCGGTCACTCGGTATCGTCTGTTTCATCCTGAGTCTCGCGGTCTCGCCCGCGTTCGGGGGAGATGAAGACACAAAGACCGCCGCGCCAATCGTTGAACTCCTGAACTCCGGCGCAGTCCGGTTCCTTCCAGAGGGGATGCGTTCTTCGGACCTGCCGCCATCGCTCGCGGTCTCCCAGCGTCAGCGTGTGATTGGCGGCACGCCCGAAAACTGGCGGATCACCCCCAAGTTTTACAGGACCGATGACCAGAAGTTCGGCTGCGTCATCGAGACCACCCCCGGCACGAGCCTGTACGGCACCGGTGAGGTTGCCGGCCCCCTTCTGAGGAACGGACGGGTAACTACCTGTTGGAACACCGACGCCTACGGCTACACCGAGGCCAACGCGTCCCTGTACCAGTCTCACCCCTGGGTCCTCGCCGTCCGAGGCGATGGCAGCGCTTTCGGCGTGCTCGCCGACACGACCTGGCGATGCACGATCGATCTCCGAAATGGGATCGAGATCATCGGCGAGGGCGAACCGTTCCCGGTGTACATACTCGACGGGGACACCCCGCAGGATGTTGTGGCCGGGCTTTCCAGGCTCGTCGGCACCATGCCCATGCCCCCGCTGTGGGCCATCGGCTACCACCAGTGCCGCTATTCCTACAACCCGGAGTCGAGGGTTCGCGAGATCGCGAGCGGGTTTCGCTCGCGGAAGATCCCGTGCGACGTGATCTGGTTCGACATCGATTACATGGACGGCTACCGCGTCTTCACCTTTGACTCTGCCCAGTTCCCAGATCCGAAGAAACTGAACGAAGACCTCGGCAAACTGGGCTTCGAACGCATCTGGATGATCAATCCGGGTGTCAAGGCCGAGCCCGGCTACTTCGTCTACGACCAGATGATCGAGCAGGACCTCGCCGTCCGCAACAAAGCCGGCGAGGTCTATCGCGGCGAAGTCTGGCCCGGTTTCTGCATCTTCCCCGACTACACCCGCCCCGACGTCCGCGAATGGTGGGCCGGCCTCTACAAGGACTTCATGGCCACCGGAATCTCCGGCGTGTGGAACGACATGAACGAACCCGCCGTGTTCAACGTCCCCACCAAGACCATGCCCGAAGACAATGTCCACATGGGCGGCGATCTCGACGGTCGCGGCACGCTCCCCCAAGGCCCACATCTCCAGTACCACAATGTCTACGGCATGCTCATGGCCAAGGGCACCTATGACGGCATCCTCGCCACCCGCCCCGACAAGCGCCCGTTCGTCCTCACACGTGCAGGCTTCATCGGCAGCCACCGCTACGCCGCGACTTGGACAGGCGATAACTCCGCCGAGTGGGATGATCTTGAAGACTCCATATCCATGGCCCTGAACCTCGGCCTCTCCGGCCAGCCATTCTCCGGACCCGATATCGGCGGATTCAATGGCAATGGCCCGGGTGGAGATGCCAACGGCGAACTTTTCGCTCGATGGATGGGCATCGGTTCGCTCCTCCCCTTCGCCCGCGGCCACACCGGCAAGGGCAACATCGACAAGGAGCCTTGGGCTTTCGGCCCAGATGTCGAGAAAACCTGCCGCCAGGCCCTTGAGCGCCGCTACCGCCTGATGCCGTATCTCTACTCCACCTTCTTCGAGGCGAGCCAGTCCGGGCTGCCCGTTGTGCGCCCGCTTTTCTTCGCCGACTCCGCCGACCCGGCCCTTCGTTCCGAGGACGACGCCTTCCTGCTCGGCGGCGACCTGCTGGTAATCGGGCGAGTCACGCCCCGGGGCGATCGCGCGCCCGTGCTGCCCAAGGGGGATTGGCGGAAGGTGGAACTCGTCGGCGAGGCCGGCAACCCGGACCTGCCCGAACTCCGCGTCCGCCCGGGGGCGATCATCCCCTGCGGTCCCGTGATGGAATGGACCGGCCAGAGGCCCCTCGATCCGCTCACGCTGCTCGTGAACCTGAACGACAAGGGTGTCGCCTCCGGCTCGCTGTACGAGGATGCCGGGGACGGCTTTGGCTACCAGAAGGGCGAGTTCCGCACAACCCAGTACGAGGCCGCGCGGCAGGGCAACACCGTGACGGTGCGCACAAGCCCATCGGCCGGCAGCATGGCGCGCCCGGCGCGAAAACTCGAAGTGGTCATCCTCGGGGAGAACGGAACCTCGATTCGCGCTCAGGGCGAGGACGGCAAGGACGTCGTCATTCAAGTTCCTTGAACGCGACGGTGCATTATCCGCATCCGGCGAACCACGCGCTCAGGAACGCGAAGATGTCCGGCACGCCGAGGGTGCAGGATCCGTCAAAGTCGGCCCGCCACCCATCCGGATTGTCCGCCCCGCCGAACCACGCACTCAGGAAAGCAAAGATGTCCGGCACGCCGATCGCGCTGCTGGCATCAAAGTCGGCATCGCACGCCCTCGCCGCAAGGGCGACCTCGGCCCATTGGATCGCCGCATCGTGATCAGTCTCCGGCGCGCTGTGGTTGAACACGATCCAGAATGATTCCGAGGGCGCAAACGTTTCGGCGGTTGAGAACAGCGCGAGCCCCAGGAGGTACACCCCGGTGGGTGCAGCAGGGTTGATCGTAAACTCGAGGTGCCGGTGCCATGTGCCGTTCGAGCCGACTGGAAGGGAGAATCCTTCGACCGTGTTGTTGCACGCGCCAGAATCGACGGGCCCCAGCACACTGAAGGCGACATGCATGGTCTCCGGGTCGCGCCCGTCGCCGACGCCGTTGGCCCAACGTAGCATCGGCCCCACGACACGGAATCCGATGCCGCTCGGAAATGGGAACGTGCCGGGGAGGTTGTCAAACCCGGGCTCGTCGGAATAGCCGGGCTCGACCTCGCCCAGTTCGCTCGCAAACACGCGCGACGGTTGCGGAGCACCTCCGTCCACCTCGACGGACGTGCGGATCCGGCCGTTCTCCACCGAGAGCACGATGTCGCCGGCGTGCTGTGCAAGGGTGGATGAGCAGGTGGCGAGCGTCAAAGCGAACGCGATCAGATGGTTCATATTCGTGCTCCGATCCGCGGCCTCCTGGGCCGCTCAAATGGGTGGTGGCGGACGCGCGAACCACGCACATTCAGTGCGCGACCGCCGGGTTGAACTTGTTGAGCGCAAAGTCGGTGTAGACCTGACGCAGCCGCAGCGTCGCCGCGTGCCCATCAAGAAAACCGTAGTTGGACTGTGACTCGAACGAGCGCGCGGGCCCGCCGTAGGCGTTGGTCTGGACCTGCTGCGCCGCGCGCCCGGGGGGCTGCGTGCCCTGCCCCCAGTTCTCCACATGGGTGTGGTCCGAGACGGCAAAGTCGCCGTCCCGCGTCATCAGCAGGAACTGCACCGTCGCCGTTGGCGAGAGAATCTTGTCAAGGGTGTCGTAGGGCTCGCGCGGCGACAGGCCGGGGTTGTAGGTCCGCGACAGGTAGTTGTTCATCCCGTAACTCGTGACGCGCCGCGACCCGTTGATCTCCAGCCCCTGCCCGCCCTGGTCTGTCGGCCAGTGGGGGCTTGAATCGCCGGGCGCTCGCAATGCCAGCGGGGTTGAGTAGTACTCGAGCAGCGTGGTCACAAAGGAAAGCGCCGGATCGCCCGAGCCGCCGTGGGCCAAGCCCACATCGACCAGCGCGCCGCGATAGTCGTTGCTGTAGAGCATCTGGGCCTGCTGCAGTGAGCGGACGTTGGCCAAACACTCCGTCGTGCGTGCGGCCCGCCGTGCCGCCTTCAGACCGGGCAGCAGCAGACCCACGAGCATCGCGATGACCGCGATGACGATGAGCAGTTCGATAAGCGTGAACGCGCGCCGACGCATGATGGGGTTCCGGTCCGAGAGCGGGACACAAGGGCCCCGTTTGTGAGCGATGGGTGGAGTTGGCGTTGCCGAAGTATCCACGGGCTCCCCGGCACTGGCAAGACCTACATGCAACTTTGTTGCAAATAGATTTGAGCGGGGTGAGGGGGGCGGGGTTTCCCATGAGAGTCGTCCGATCGGGTATGCTCTTGGCGTTGCCGCCCCATCAGTGCCCTGAATCGCTCCTCCCCGGAGACGGGAGGTGGTTGGGTGGTTCGCCCCGGAGTTGTCGTATGGCCACCGGCCCGCAGGCCATCAACCAAGCCCCGATCCTTCCCCTCACCCTCGACCCAATCCATGGTCCGCCTATTCCTCAGGTGGAAGTCGCGGTCGGGCAGAGCGCCGCCATCGGGCGCTCTTCGGCGTGCGAAGTGGTGCTGGCCGATGAGGCCGTCTCGCGCCGGCACGCCTCCCTCCACCAGGCAAATGGCACCTGGTTCATCACCGACCTTGGCAGCCGGCACGGCACCATGGTCAACGCCGTGCGCCTCGAAGCCAACGGCATCGCCCCCCTCCGCATGGGCGACCTCCTGGGCATCGGCCCTTGGACCTTCCGCGTGCGCGTGGGCGCGGGGACGGGCGGCGCGGGGCTGGTCACTACTGTCGACACCGTCGGCCGCCAGCGCGTCGAGCGTGTCGCCGAGCGTGAACTCGCGGCGATCACCCAGCAGCGTCTGAACCTCCTGATGGACTGCGCCGCCAAGGTTGCCGGCGCGCTCGACAAGGACAGCCTCGCAAAGATCGTGCTCAACGCGGCGGTCGAGGGCACAGGCTTCCCACGTGCCGCTTTGCTTGAGGAGGTCGGCGGGGCGGGGACCGAGGTCATTATCCTCGGTGAGGTCGATCTCACCCGGCGCAAGCCCGAGGACAAACTCGGGGCCAACTCGGCCTACAGCCGGTCGCTGATCGCCGCCGCGAGGACCGGCGAGATGGTCCGCCTCACCGCCGATTCGCCCATGAACACCGGCGAGAGCATCATGCGGCTGGGCATCCAAACGGCGCTCTGCGCGCCGGTGGTGATCGGGACCAACGTCGCCGCCTATCTCTACCTCGACTCGCGCGCGGGAGAATCCACCAGCCCGGGGATGGGCCGGACGGTCGTGCAGCAGGACGCCGCGGCGTTCTGCCAGGCCGTCTCCAAGATGTGCGCCATGGCACTCGGGAATCTCAACGCCCGCGAACTCGAGGACCGGCAGAAGGATCTGCTGCGAGACCTGAAGACCGCCCAGGAGGCCCAGCGCCTTATCATGCCGCCCGATGAGGGACAGATCGCCAGGGTCCGCTACGCCGTACGCCAGCAATCCGGGCGTTTCGTTGCGGGTGACCTGTTCGATGTGGTAGATCTTGGTGCCGGGCGCGTCGCCATTTTCCTGGGCGATGTCGCCGGCAAGGGCATCGGCGCGGCAATCCTGATGGCCACCGCCCAGACCCATCTCAACGCCTCGCTCAGGGTTCACAACGACGCCGCCAAGGCCGTGACCGAGGTCAATGCGTACATCTCCAAGCACTCCGCGGCCAACAAGTTCATCTCGCTCTGGCTGGGCATCTTTGACTCCTCGGATCGGTCGGTGACCTTCGTGGACGCCGGGCACGGGCACTGGCTGTGCATCACGCCCGACAAGGCGGTGCATCGCGTCGAGTCGGTGGGGGGCATCCCGCTGGGCATTGATGCCGACTTTGTCTACACCGCGGAGCGCCTCGAGATCCCGCCCGAGGGCCGGGTGATCCTGTTCAGCGACGGCGTGGTCGAGCAGCCCGGCCCCGAGGGCCTCTACGGCCTTCAGCGAGCGATCGATGCGCTGGGGAAGTGCGGAAACGTCAACGAAGATGTCGGCTGCCTGTTCCAGTCGGTGCGCGACTATTCGCAGACCGATGTCGTCGCCGACGACACGACGGTCGCCAGCATCCAGATGATGTGATTCTTACTTCGCCCGGCTCGATTGTGTGCCCGCGTGCTATGCCCTCGCGGCGTTCAACGCACGCTGCGCAACCCGTCGCTCGCGCTCCGGGCTCCGACGCGGCGGTCGCGCGTATCAGGAGCATCTCTCCGCAACCTCTGCGCCTCGTGCGGTGGGAATCTTCTGTCCGAACGGGCGGACCTCGCATCGAGCCTGAATCAGTTTCGGGGTTCGAGCCGGCCGCGAAGGTTGGGCTCACGTCGGCCGTACTCGTTCTCGATGTACTGCGGGGCGTGCCGGTTGCGCACGGCGTCGTAGCGATCAAACGGGGACCGCTCCTCCGTGGGTGAGAGCAGAGGCTTGGCGCAGCCTGAGGCCCAGAGCGGTGCGAAAAGCAGCACGGCCGCCACCAACTTCCCTGCGATCTTGAGATGCACAGATTGAATCATCGGTCCTGAGTCTAACCCATCCGACCTCTGTGAGCCGGGTCGATATCGAGCCGACCGTCGGGCAACAGCCCCGCCTCGCCCCGCAGGACGCACTGTCGCATTCCCTCGATCACCGCGCCGCAGACCGCCGTCGCCAGATTGAGCGAGCGCTCTCCCGGAACCATCGGGAGCGTGAGGAGCCGATCCGGGTACTCCCGCAGGATTGAGTCCGGAAGGCCGCGGGTTTCCTTGCCGAAGAGCAGGTGGTCGCCACGCCGCAGGTCCGCGTCCCACACGGGCCGCGCGGCCTTGGTCGTGAAGACCCACGGGCGCACATCGGGATGCGCGAGCAGGTAGGCGTCCCACGAATCGTGCTCGGTGGGCGAGAGCCTGGCCCAGTAGTCAAGCCCGGCCCGCCGGCACGCCTTCTCGGAGGTGTCGAAGCCGAGCGGCCGGATCAGGTGCAACGCGCAGCCGCACGCGATACAGGTACGCCCGATGTTGCCCGTGTTGTTGGGAATCTCCGGCTCGTGCAGAACGATGTGGAAGAGGGGAGGGCTCAGCCCTTCTTCTCCGCTTCGCGCCGCGCCTTGACGCCGGGGTCTACCTCGAGCAGCGTCTTGATCGCGCTCTTGAAGCCGGGCTCCATCGGGTGGCCTTGCCAGCGGACAACCCCATCGGACGACAGCACCGCGATGTGCGGAATGCCCTGCACCCCCATCGCGCTGTTGAGCCGCCCGTTGGTGTCGAGAGCCTGCGAATACTCGTGCTTCTTGCTCTTGAGGAACCCTGTCACCTTGGCCTCGGTCTCGGAACTCAGCCCCAGTACCACGACATCGTCCTTGTTGGCCTTCTGAAGTTTGTCGAGTTCGGGCATCGCGGCGACGCACGGTCCGCACCACGTTGCCCAGAAGTCGATGATGGTGACCTTGCCGTCGCGATCGGGCTTGGCTGTAAGGTACTTCTCCTCCCCCAATCCGCCGCCCGGCAACGCCTTGCCCTGCATGTCCTTGGCGCTGATGCGTCCGGTGTTCTTGGCCGGCCACTTCGCCGCGCCGTAGGCCTCGGCGGAGGGCGCAGTGAACTTGGCGGACTTCGCGCCGGGCTTTGGCGCGCCGCCGGTCTCAGCCGGTTTCGGGGCCGATGATCCCGCGCTCGCCGCTTGCTCGGCAGTCTCGGCGACGAGTTGCTTGACCGCCGCGTCGATCGAGTCGGTCATGATGTCCGCGTAACGCATGTTGCCCGCCCGATCGAGGACGAACACGTCGGGGTGGGCATCACCGCCCATCGCCTTGGTGAACTCGCCCTTGTGATCGTGCGCGACGACGAACGTGACCTTGTTGCTCTCCATCATCTGCGCGGCCTTTTCCCAGCCGTTGCTGTCGTGAACGCCGACGACCATGAGCCCCTTGTCGCCATAGGCCGTCGCCGCCTTCTGCGCTTCCTGGAGCGCGCGGGCCGAGCCGTTGTTCCAACTCGCCCATGTGACGATGCACACCACCTTGCCCTTGGTCGAATCGGCGTTCAGCGGCGCTGAGCCCATCCAGGAGTTGAGCGACTTCCAGTTGGCCGAGTCAAACTTCGTGCCCTGGATCGCATCCATCTTCTCGCGCTGTTTGCCGCGCCCCTCGGGCTTGACCTCCTGCGCAACCAGCGGCGAAGCGCAGGCCAAAAGGGCAAAGAGGGAGACGAGGGCGATGCTCTTCATCATTGGACTCCGCTGGGTCAGGTCAGGGTTGACTCAAAGGCAATCGGATCGGTAGCCGACGAAACATTACTTCGCGCTCTTGGCCGCGGCGTCCTCGGCCTTACGCCGTGCTTGAACTCCTGGGTCGAGGTCGATCAACTTGCCCATCATCGTGTGGAAGGTGTCCTCGCCCGGGTGACCGATCCACCGGATCACTCCATCGGACGTGAGCAGCATGGTCACGGCCACCTCGTCGATTGAGCGTCCGAACACCGGGATCTCCTGGAACACCCCGATCTCGTATTTCCCCGAACCGAGCGAGTGGTTCAGCGTTCGGTTGTCCCGCACTGACTTGACGATGCGCTCGATCTTCGCCTGCATCTCGGCCTTCTCGCGATCGTCGAGATTCTGCTCGCGCTTGGGGTCCGGGTAGACCCAGCCGATGACCACGGCGTCCCGCTCGTACACGTCCTGCACCCGGTTCATGGTCGCGAACACGTTCATCATGTCACGCAGGTTGGGCTCGATCAGGTAGACGATCGTGACCTTGCCCTTGGTGTCGGGCCTTGCGCCGGGCCACCCTTCCTCGGGGAATGGCAGAACTGGCGCTTCCTTGTTGATCTTGTCCACAACGGTGTCGTAGACGGAGTTGGCCTCGGCGGACTTGGCGAGGCGCGGCCACTTGAGGGCGCTGAACACCTCGGGCTCGGGCACCTCGAAGGCGACCGTGGGTGCCTCGCCGGGCTTCACGCGCCCGCCGACATCGCGGACCTTCATCCGATCGCGGTTTGTGGCGGCGGTGCTCGCGGTGCGGTTCCCCAGAGCCTTGCCCGCCTCTTCCGAGGTCTCCGCCAGCAACTGCTTGACAGCGGCCTCGACCGACTCGCTCTCGATGTCCGCGAACCGCATCTGCCCCGCGCGATCAATTAGGTAGAAGTCGGGGTCCTGATCGACCTTCAGCGCTGCGCGGAACTTGCCGTTGGCATCCGCCGCGAAGGGGAACGTGACGTTCAGAACTTTCGCAGCCGCCGCGGCACCGGCGAACTCGCGCGGGTTGTGAACGCCAACGACGGCCAGGCCCCTTTCCGCGTGCTGCGCGTGGAGCGACTGGGCCTTCCGCACGGCGCTGTGGGTCGGCTTATACCAGCCCGACCAGGTGACCACCAAGACCACTTTGTCCTTTGTTGACTCCGCCGTCAAGGGAGTGCCGGACCATTCGCTCAGTTCGCCGAACAGCGCGGAGTCGAAGGCCTTGAGTTGCATCGCGTCGAGTTGCGCGCGGTGCGCGCCGCTGCCCTCGAGGCGGATCGCCTGACCCAAAACCGGCGAGGCGATCGTGAGCAGTGCCGCAGAAAACAAAACGGACGCGATCTTCATTGCCAACTCCAGTGCTTGACCAGTATCATAGAACAGAGCAGCCGCGGCCTTGCGGGCCGACTGTTGATTATGACCGGAACCGGCCGGATATGTATGCCCGGACTGTCCTCACCGTAATTGTACCGGTTTCCCCTCGCCGGGCCGCGAACCTGAAACTCAAGCCGCCTTCGCGGCGGCCTTGCCCAGTTCCTCAAGCACCGGAACCAGCGGCCCGCCTGATGCGACCGCGGCCAGAGCCGCGATCCCCTGATCCAGCCGGAACTTCCGGCCCAGCAGCGGGACCACATCGACCGTTCCCATGGCCAGGGCGGCGACCGCTTCGGATAGCGGACCATCCCTCGATCCAACGATCTGAAGTTCGTTGGCGACGATGGGTGTGAGGTCGATGCCCGACTGCCAGTCGCCCGAGGCATCAGGGAACGGCCTGCCGGCCGGGAATGGCACATCCGCCAATGGCGATTTGAGCATGATGATCCCGCGGGGCCGCACCAGTTGCATCGCCAGCCGGAGCCCTGCGGCACTGCCCGTGCAGTCCACAACGGCATCCTGATCCTGCCGCCGCCCCGGATCGTTCAAGGGTCGGTGCTTGACGCCCCATCGCTCACACAAGCGTCCGACCTCGGCGTGGTCGGATAGAAGCCGTACGGACTTGTTCAACCCGGCGAGGCACTGCGCACAGAGCAACGCGATTGCAGAATCACCCAGAACCGTCACAAACGCCCGTGATTCCGCTCGCAGCATGTGCGACGTGTGAAGCACGGAGGCCAGAATCGGCGCGAAGACCGCGCGTTCATCCGACAGGCCATCGGGCAACGCCACCAGATTTGCAAGGGGCATAGCCACCAGGTCCGCGCAGGCCCCTTCGCGCCCCAGAATGCCGGGCACTTGCCGGGCTCGACAATGAGACGGCAGGCCGCCGCGGCATTGATCGCAGTGGCTGCACGAGACCACCGGAGCGGCTACCACGCGGCGACCCAGAAGGCCCCGCTTCATGGAAAGTGATGCCGGGGCGTCTTTGGGAATGCCGACTTGCCGAACAATTCCCGTAAACAGGTGACCGATGGTACCCGAGAATCCGCTTCGCCGGGTCGCACTTCCGACCGCGGCATCGACAGGCGTCAATAACACCCGAACCGGCTGGATCAACGCCTCGCCCGGCCCCAGAAGAGGCTCCGGCGCATCGAGCACAAGGCGAATGTTCTGGCCGTCGGTCCGAAGGGCGCGCACCAGAATCCTCCCGGTTGAGGGCAAGCTTCGGCTGAATGCGAGAGCGACTTCATCGAGCGGAGCAGACTGGGAATCATCCCGAGCCCACTGCTGCGGCCGAGGTCGTCAGGCCGTTGGGCTTGCCGGGGATCTCATTGGGGACTGGCGGCATGAACGGGACATAGTCGAGCCAGCCCTTGTCCCTCTGGAAAACCGGATACACAAACTCCCGCTGGTGCGCGAACGGTGAATGCGTTGACCGAGACCATTCGACCCAAGCCCGACGGTCCTCCGGAAGGTGATCCTGACCGGTGAGCGTCATCAGCGAGGCGTGCGCGTTGGCGACAACGACCAAATCGTCATCGGCGAGGGCCGTAATCAGGCCCGAGAGCACCGCTGGCTGCGCATACTGGCCCAGCGCGCACGCGGCCTCAGCACGGATCGAGGCTTCGACCTCCTTCGCGGGCAGCAGAACCTCGAGAAGCGGCTCGATGGCGGCCGGATTGTGCAAGCGTTGAAGCGCTCTGACGGCCTCGAAACGGACCAGGGCTTCTTTGTCCGCCGTAAGCGGCAGCAGCGCTTCGACATCCGCCGGCGTGCCGTGCATCCCCAGTGATCGCGCGGCCACAGCGCGGACCAGCGTCCCCTCGTCTTTCAGATGCTCGCGATAGACTTTGAGATACGGGTCACCCCCGCCAAAGGGCGCGTTGGCCAGAAGATTCGTGCCGCGGGCGCGCTTGTCGGCATCGTACGGGTCGATCGACCACCGCGCGGCATCGACGGGCGTTGGCTGAACAAAGATGGGGGCGAGGATGCTGTTGTTGTCGGCCATCGTCTGGCGGGTCTCGGGGTCGAGGCACCCGCCCAGCGCGCTGAGCAGTGCCGCTGCCGCGCAGGCGCGCACGCCAAGGACCGCGGCAGTGGAGGGTATCATCATGGGCGTGCGTCCTGTCATCGGGCCAAGTCTAGTGAAGACCGCCGTAGCGTGCCTGGCGATGCTGGGGATCATCGTCTGCGGGGGGTGCAAATCTGCACAGACCACGGATGGCGTCGTCACGGGCACCTTGGTTGAAGTTGCTCCCGTCCTGCTGGCGGGCTCACTGGGCAGCGAAATCTGGAAAATGCGGGGCGAGGGGG
>CAYMWG010000003.1:7636-34870 GCA_964393765.1 uncultured Phycisphaeraceae bacterium | reverse complement strand
GAGTATGCCCGCGGGACTGGTGCCCGCGGCACTGGGAGTGATGGGCGCGGGCACCAGTCCCGCGGGCATACTCGAAGTCATCGGGCGATACCCGCTCTCACGGGGCACATCGCTGGTGCTCATCAAGATCGAGCGGCGGGTGCTGCTCCTTGCGCAGAGTTCGCAGGGCATGCGGCTTCGCGGCAGCGCGCCCGTGCCGACACTTCTTTGCGAGATCTCCGATCCGGAGGAGGTCGCATCCATCATCATCAAGGCCAACGAAGCGGACGGACGCTCCATCGGCGCAACCTTCCGGCAGGCGCTGAGCGGCTTTGAGCGTCAGCACGACGGGGTGATCGAGGAGCCACGCCCAAGTCTGCTCGGCAGGCTTGTCCGGCGCGGGTCGGGCGGGGACCGATCCGAGTTGCTCGATGGGCGTGTGACGGTCCGCGATGCCGACCCGCTCAGGCTGCGGGACTTTGAGCGGCAAAGGACGGATGTCGTCGGCTCGCTGCGATCGCGGGCGACTGCGCTCCGCGCGGGTGGTGTCGGCCTCGCGCAGGGAGGATCACGATGAGAGCCGTGCTGGCGGGCATCGTGGGTGTGCTTGTCCTCCTAGTCGGAGTCTCCCCGGCGCTTGCGCAGGAGGAGTACGGCCCCGCATCGAACGTCGGTCTGCCATCCGCTCGAGCGGAGTTGGACTCGATCAACCCTCTGGCCATGCTCGCGGGTGCGGGGGATGCACTGTCGCGACAATCGTCCGCGAGGCGCGGGGGCAGCGATCGCGCCGGCGATGAGCGAACAGGGCTGTCCGCGTCCATCAGCATCCTTGTTGTGCTCACGGTCCTTGCCCTCGCGCCCTCGATCCTGTTGATGACGACTTGCTTTGTCCGCATCATCGTTGTTCTGGGCCTGCTCAAGCAGGCGATCGGCACGCAGTCGCTCCCGCCGCCGCAAGTGATCATCGGCCTGGCGATGTTCATGACCTTGCTGGTGATGGCCCCAACCTTTGAGCGCATCCACGCCGAGGCAATCGTGCCCTATTCCCGCAACGAGGTGCAGGGTTACGACGAACTGTGGGCCAGAGCGCGCCAGCCTATGCGGGACTTCATGTTCGCGCAGATCGACGCGACCGGGAACTGGTCGAGCGTCTACATGATTCTGAACTACCGGGGCGTGGACACGTCGCGCCCGGAAGAACTTACCACCGAGCAGGTGGACATGGTCTCGCTCGTGCCGGCGTTCATGCTCAGCGAACTCAAGGCCGCGTTCATGATCGGCTTCAAGGTGTACCTGCCGTTTCTCGTGATCGACATGGTGATCTCGGCGCTGCTCATCTCGATGGGCATGATGATGCTGCCGCCGGTGATCATCAGTCTGCCATTCAAGCTGCTGCTGTTCGTGCTGGTCGACGGCTGGCAACTGGTGGTGGGCTCTCTTCTGTCCTCGTTCCGTCAGCCGGATGTCGTGGCCGCGGCGGTGCAGTCGGTTCTCGGCGCTGTCACCTAGAGGTTTCCCCTTCCCGCGTGACTTCTTTCTTCAGCTTTCGGTCCCTCGATCCCTTGTCCCTCCGCCCTTCCCCCATGGACATTGATTCCCAACTTGTTGACACCGTGCGGGACGCGCTCATCGTCACGATGAAGATCTCCCTGCCCATTCTGCTCGCGGGCGTGGTGGTCGGGCTGGTCATCAGCATCATCCAGTCGGTCACCAGCATCCAGGAGCAGACGCTGACGTTCGTCCCCAAGATTCTGGCGATGCTCGTGGTCGCGGTGCTGCTGATCCCCTGGATCGTGCAGCGGCTGATGGAGTTCTCCGTTCACATGTTCACGCACTGGTAGGCCAGGCGTTCAACTCTCTGACCCGTAATGCCCCCTCAGATCGCACCCATCCTCGACCACTTTGGTCCGTTCCTGATGTGCCTCTTCAGGCTGTCGGGCGTGTTCGTGTTCGCGCCGGTACTGGGCAGCCCGGCGATCCCGATGCGGGTGCGGTCGCTCCTGTGCCTGGTGTTCGCCTTCGCGCTCTACCCGACAATCCCGCCCGAATCGCAGACGCCGATCGACCTGAATCTCGCGACGCTGGCGTGGGGGGTTGTATCGGAGACGCTGATCGGCGTGACGATCGGACTGCTGGCAGCGCTGCCCATGTACGCCGTGCAATTGGGCGGGCTGATCATCGGGCACCAGATCGGCGTGGGCCTTGCGAGCGTGTACAACCCCGCGCTCGACCTTGAGGGCGATGTCGTCGGCCAGTTCCTGCTGTATCTGGCTCTGGCGGTGTTCATCGGCGTGGGCGGGCTTGAGATCATGTTCCAGGCGCTGGCGGTCACGTTCGTACACATCCCGCTGGGCGGCCTGCACGCGCCGAACGCGCCGCTGGAACTGCTCGTCGGCCTGGTGGCATCCGGCACGGCGGTGGGCCTGCGCGTCGCCGCGCCGGTGCTGTGCATCGTGCTCGCCGAGACCATCGCCACCGGCTTCATCATGAAGACGATGCCGCAACTCAACATCATGACGATCGGCTTTGCCGTCAAGATCATCATTGCCATGATCGCGTTGATCGGCTCGGTGCAGGCCGTGGAAATGCTCGCACGTGAGGACATTCTCACGACTCTGCAAACGATTCTGGAATGGGCGGGCACGAGTCCGTCGCTGGGGGGGAACTGACGCCATGGCAGAGGACATGGGCAACAGAACGGAGCAGCCGACCGCGCGCAGGCGATCCGAGACGCGCGGCCGCGGCCAGGTCGCCAAGAGCCACGACCTGGGTTCGGCGATCGACACGGCGGGAGGATTCCTGCTCCTGCTCTTCCTCGGAGCGCCGCTCACAGGTTCGCTGGCCGGGATCACCCGCCATTTGCTCGACTCGCGCGTGTCCGGGCTGGGGCTGCACGAATCGGAAGTGGGGGACTACTTCGCGTGGGCAGGAGCGCAGGCGGCGCTGGCGATCGCCCCGTTCCTGGTTGTGCTCGTGCTGGTCTCCGCGCTGGCACAGTTTGTTCAAGTTGGCTGGCTGTTCACGTTCTACCCGCTGAAACCCAAGTTCGAGAAACTCAGCCCGATCGGCGGACTGAAGCGGCTCTTCAGCAAGCGCAGCCTGATCAAGACGGGCCTCAACATCGTCAAGTTGCTCGTCTGCGGGTTCGTGGCGGTGCAGGTCATCCGGGGGCACTTCCAGGCGGCTGTCGCGTTGCCGCTGCTGGAGGTGATGCCGGCGACCGCGCTGATCGTGAATATTCTCATCAACCTCGCGGTGTGGCTGCTCGTGCTGATGCTCATTCTCGGCATCCTGGATTTTGTGTATCAGCGCTGGCAGCAGACCCAGGATATTCGGATGACCAAGCAGGAGATCAAGGATGAGCATCGCTCGATGGAGGGCGACATGGAGACCAAGGGCCGACGCCTGCGCATGGCGCGACAGATGCTCATGCAGCGTGTGCGTCAATCGGTGCCGACGGCCGACGTGATCGTCACCAACCCGACGCACTATGCCGTCGCGCTCAAGTATGACAGCGTCAAGATGGGCGCGCCGCGTGTGGTGGCCAAGGGTGCCGACGAACTGGCCTTCCGCATCCGCGAGATCGCCTCCGCCCACGGCGTGCCCATCGTCGAGAAGCCGCCGCTGGCGCGGGCGCTCTACCACGATGTCCCCATCGGGCGCGAAGTGTCCCCGCAGTTTTATGAGGCGGTCGCCGAGGTGCTGGCATATGTGTACCGGCTCGCCAGCAAGGCGGCGTGAGTTCTTAGGAAAGCATGGGCAATCGCGTCATGGCCAAGGCACCCCTCATCCCCGCCCCCGACCGGCTGCGTGCGGCCGTCGAGCGCATCGCGCGCCATCGCGGCCTGATCGTGCCGCTCGGCTTCATCCTGCTGATGATGGTCATCCTCGTCCCGATGCCCTCGTGGCTAATGGACATCCTGATCTGCCTGAACATCTCGTTGTCCGTGATCGTGCTGCTTACAACGATCTATATGGAAGAGCCGCTGGAGTTCAGCGTGTTCCCCTCGCTCCTACTGGGCCTCACGCTCTTCCGGCTGGTGCTCAACGTCGCGACCACGCGGCTGATCCTGACCGCCGATGCCGCGACGCCCGAGCAGGCCATCGGTGTGGCCGGGCACGTCATCTCGGCCTTTGCCAACTTTGTCGCGGGCGATTCGCTGTTCGTGGGCATCGTGATCTTCCTGATCCTGCTGATCGTGCAGTTCGTGGTCATCACCAAGGGCGCGACGCGCATCTCCGAGGTCGCGGCGAGGTTCACCCTCGACGCCATGCCCGGCAAGCAAATGGCGATCGATGCCGACCTGTCTGCCGGAACGATCAACGAGAAGGAGGCTCGAACCCGGCGTGAGCGGATCTCACAGGAGGCGGACTTCTTCGGCGCTATGGACGGTGCCAGCAAGTTCGTCCGGGGCGATGCCATCGCGGCCGTCATTATCACGGTCGTGAACATCATCGGCGGGTTTGCGATCGGGATCATCGATCGCGGCTGGCCGCCGGGCCAGACCGCCCGGGTGTTCACGCTGCTCACGATCGGCGACGGCCTGGCCTCCCAGATTCCCTCTTTCGTCGTGGCAATCGCCGCGGCGTTGATCGTGACGCGGTCGGGCTCCAAGCAGCAACTCGGTGAGCAACTCGCCGGGCAGTTGATCTCCAAGCCCATCGGCCTGTGGCTCACGGCCGGGTTCCTGTGTTTGCTCGCGATCACGCCCTTGCCCAAGGCACCGCTCCTGGGGATAGCGGTCACGATCGGGACCATCGCGTGGTGGATGGGCCGGACGGCCCGGCAGGAGGCCGCGAAGGCGATCGAGTCCAAGGCCGCGGGCGCCAGAGCGCCAGTCGAGGGTCCGCCCCCCGAGTCGCTGCTGAAGGTCGATGCCCTCGAGTTGGAAGTCGGGTACGGCCTCGTTGGCCTTGTAGACGCGGGGCAGGGGGGTGACCTGCTTGAACGGATTGCCGCGGTCCGGCGGCAACTCGCCGCGGAACTGGGATTCATCCTGCCGCCCGTGCGCATCCGCGACAACATGCAACTTCCGGCGCACGAGTACCGCGTCAAGATTAAGGGCGCGACGATTGCGCGGGGGCAAATCGTCCCGGGCAGGCTGCTGGCAATGGATTCGGGGATCGCTTCGGGTCCGATCCAGGGCGAGCGGACGCGCGAGCCGGCCTTCGGCCTCGACGCTTGGTGGATCGAGCCGGGTCTCAAGACACGCGCGGAGACCATGAACTACACGGTGGTCGACCCAACCAGTGTCCTGGCGACCCACCTGACCGAGGTGGTCCGGCATCACGCGGCGGAACTGCTTACCCGGGAGGAGGTTACGAACCTGCTCGCCGGGCTGAAGGAGAAGGCTCCCAAACTGGTTGAGGAGGTCGTGCCCGCGGTGGTCAAGCCCGGAGATCTCCAGCGTGTCTTGCAGAACCTTCTTCGGGAGCGGGTTGCGATACGCGACCTTGAGTCGGTGCTGGAGACCTTGTCTGAGTGGGGGACCAAGACCAAGGACCTTGATGTGCTGACGGAATACGCGCGCAACGCCCTCCGCCGGAGCATCTGCCAGCAGTATGCGGTTCCACACGAGGCCGGTATGGAGCATGGCGGGGGGGGAGGCGGTTCGGGTGACACGCGCGGGAGCGGTCGGATGATCGGTGGTCGGATTGTGTGCGTGACGCTCGACCCCGACCTGCAGGAACTCATCAACGCCTATGTGGACCGTTCCACCGGTACGACCAGTTTTAACATGCCCGCCCGGGTTTCTGGTCAGGTCTCCGAAGCGATCCTGAAAGCGACCAGCCAGTTGCAGGCCCAGGGACACCAGCCGGTCATTCTCGCGTCGCCGCAGGTCCGTGCGGTGGTCCGTCAACTCATCGAGCCGCACCTCCCGAATGCTGCGGTTCTGGGGTACAACGAGATCGTGTCTGGCGTCGAGATCGAGTCGCTGGCGATGGTCGCCGTGCCACCTGGGGCCAATGCGGCTCTGGGTCACGCCGTGGCCGTCGCGGCGTGAAGTAGAACACTTTTCCCCCTCTTGTCCACGAAGCGCGTCCCGCTTGACGATTGAGTGTGAAGTCGGCACAATCTCGTCCGATCGATCCCGGTGTGCAGGATGCGCACCAGTCTACAGCCATGGATGGCGCTATGAACGTCCGGACATTTCGCGCACCCTCTATGCCCGAGGCCTTGGCTTTGGTCAAGCGTTACCTGGGATGCGACGCGGTCATTCTGCACACACGATCGGCGCGTGTCGGGGGCATCCTCGGATGGCGCACGCGAGCGGTGGTCGAAATCACCGCATCGGATCATGCGAGCGTGCGTGTACGCCCCGCACCGCAGCCGGATCTGCCGTCGCCCCGCACATCCACACAGCCGGGACCGCTGAAGTCCGTGGCCGCTGCCGCGTATCAGCGTCAGAGCAGGATGGAAGCCATTCCGGAACCGGTTGTTGCCGGCGTCTCGCAAGCCCCAGAGGCCAAGGTCGATCGCGAGGCCGTGCTGGTGCCGGTTCGGGCGCGCAGCGTCGCAGCCCGACCCTCGGGCCCATCGCTCGCTTCCACCACGACCAGCGATGGCGGGAGGAGCGAGAGCGGGCGAGGTTCGCTCTATCGCGAGTTGGCCGACATCAAACTGCTGGTGAATCAGGTGCTTCAGGCCGCGCCCGCAGGCTCGCTCGCGCCAACGGCGGGCAACATGCCCGAGGCTCTCTTCAAGCACTACCTGCAACTGCTGGAATCACAGGTCTCGCGGGAGATCGCCGACACCGTGCTGGGATTGGTGCGAGAGGAACTCTCCGCCGCCGAACTGCTTGATCCACAGATCGTCCGGGCAACGGTCCTTCGCCACCTGGGGGCGATGATTCCGGTTGCCGAGGGAATCGTGATCCCTTGTAGAGGGCCGGATGGCCGACCGCACACTGTGGCGCTGGTCGGGCCGACGGGTGTCGGTAAGACCACGACCGTCGCCAAACTCGCCGCGTCCTACAAGTTGCGGCAGGGTCGGTCGGTTGGGCTGATCACCTCCGACACCTACCGCATCGCCGCCGTAGAACAACTCAGAACCTACGCCAGCATCATTGGGCTCCCCTTGAAGGTGGTGCTGACGCCTACTGAGATGGCTGCGGCGGTCGAGTCGTTCCGGTCGTTCGACGTGGTGTTGATCGACACCGCCGGAAGGAGCCAGAACGCCGCCGATCGTCTTGCGGAACTCGAACAGTTCCTCAGCGCGGCGAAGCCGCACGAGACGCACCTGGTGATGTCCACGGCGTCCAGCGAGGACGTGCTGGTGCGAGCGGCGGAATCGTTCGCGTGCGTGCGGCCGAACCGCATCCTGCTGACAAAACTGGATGAGGCCGTCAACTTCGGCGTCGTAGCGAACGTACTCCGCCGTCTGGCAGGTGCCGGGCTGGTCGCACCGGGCGTCGGGCTGCCGCTGTCGTTCGTGACGACGGGCCAGGAAGTGCCTGACCACATCGAGCATGGGCGTTCGGATCGGCTTGCGAGGATGATCCTTGACAACTGTCTGACTCCAGATGACGGCAGCTCGCGAACAGGGCTCCTGAGCGGGGCGGGTGCCGCGTGACCGTCGCCGCCGCCACAACCACCCTGCAGGATCTTGATGCAGAGATCGGGGCAAGTGTGCCGCGGGTTGGTGTTGACCCGACCCCGGAGTTCGACGACCAGGCGGCGCGGCTCAGGCGGCTCGTCGAGCAAACAGCGAGTTTGCCGCTTGCGCAGGTTGTTCGCGCGAGACTAGTTCCACAAGTACCTGCAAGAACTCGACTTGCGAAGGTCATCGCGGTCGCTTCCGGCAAGGGCGGAGTGGGAAAGACGAACTTTTCCGTCAACCTGGCGGTGGTGCTGGCGCGACAAAGCCTCCGTGTGATCCTTGTCGATGCGGACCTTGGGACCGCCAACGCGGATGTTCTGTGCGGGCTCATGCCGGGCGCAAGGCTGAACCATCTGGTGACACCGCTTCCAATCCACGACGGGGCGCGGCGGGAGGCATCGGACATCCTCATGGATGCCCCGGGCGGTTTTCGGCTCCTTCCGGGGTCTGCGGGTGTGGCGCGGATGGCGGACCTCTCCGCAGGTGAGCAGCGCCGCCTGCTCGAAGTGATCGGAGAACTGGAGCGCGATGCGGATGTTCTGATCGTCGACACCGCGGCCGGCATCGGGCGGAGCGTGACTTCGCTGGTCGAGGCCGCGGACATGGGCATCGTGATCACCACGCCCGAGCCAACGGCCATCGCCGACGCCTATGCGCTGATCAAGTGTCTTGTGCTGTCGGAGTACGGGCACTGGAACGCGGAGCAGGCCTCGCGCCTGCGGCTGGTCATCAATCAGGCGGAATCTTCGGAAGAAGCCGTGGCCGTTCACGCCCGGCTGAACGCCGTGTGCGAACGGTTCCTGGGTGTGCGCACGGAATCGGTTGGCGGGATCGCGCAAGACTTACGGGTTGCGCAATCTGTGCGGGCAAGGCGTCCGTTCGTGCTCAACGCCCCGGAGTGCGCTGCGGCACGCCATATGGAGGCGGTCGGGCACCGGATCATCCAGCAGTTGGGGCTGCAGTGCGAAACGGTGCCCGCGCAACCAGCCCGGGGGTTCCGTTCCGCTCTGGCGCGCATTCTGCGTGGTGGATGAAATAGGGAGAGTGTGAGCCTGAAGTGAAGTCGGGCTCAATCCGTGCCGATGGTGGGGGTGCAGCATCAAGTCCGTGCGCTGTCGTTGTCGCCGCTTCCGCCTCTCCGGCCGAGGCGGCCAAGTCCGGGAGATTTCCATTGTCGGGCGGGACTCTCACCAAAGTCATCGCGGCGTGCTGCGGGCTGGCTGCGTTTGCGATCGCCGTGACCGCGGGGCTGGCCGCGGACAACCCGGTTGAGGTTGTGCTGGTTCGAGCGCTGGCGAGCATGGTCCTGTGCCAGTTGCTCGGAGTGGTGCTCGGAACGGTTGTGGAACGGGTGGTGGGGGAGTCGATCGAATCGCATAAGCGCCTCCGGACGGCCCCTCAAAGCCCCGGTGCGGCGTTCCGTATTCCCTCAACAGGGGCGTCGGCTTCGTGAGTTTTTCCACATGTCTATCCACAGTCACGGATGGCTTGCATGGCGATGGGTTTCTGTATACTGCGACTCGCTTCGGCCACGGATGGGCCGGGGCTCGCACGGATGAGTTCGCCGCTTCAGTTGTTGCAGCGGTGATCAAGGCGGAGTGGTCAAGGAGCTGACCATGGCAAGGATGAGATCATCGGGTCTTCGTTCGTCCTCACGGTACGCCGTCGAGCACGCGGAGCCCTCCCACAAACCCACACCCTACGACTCCTGGCCGTCCAAGGCGGTCTGGGAGGAGTACCAGAGCACGCGCTCTGTTGACATCCGGAACTACCTGATGGAGAAGTACCTCCATCTGGTCCGCTACAACGCGGAACGGATCTACGCCCGCCTGCCCGATGAAGTGGATATCCAGGATCTCATGTCCGTGGGGCTCTTCGGCCTCAAGGACGCGATCGACGCGTTCGACCTGGAGCGCGGGGTGAAGTTCGAGACCTACTGCGCACCGCGCATCCGCGGGGCGATCCTCGACGAACTCCGCTCGATGGACTGGGTGCCCCGGCTGGTGCGCCACCGCACATCCAAGGTCGAGCAGGCCCGCCAGCAGTTTGCCAAGGCCAACGGGCGCGACCCCACCGACGATGAACTGGCCAAGCGGCTCAACATCGACGGCGAGGAGTTCGACAAACTCAAACGCGACTCGGTCGCGGTCGGCACGTTCTCGCTGACCCGCAAGTGCTTCCAGTCCGATGGCAACAAGGATGTGCGAGAGATCGACGTCATCAAGGACGAGTCGCAGCGCAATCCGTTCTCCGAGATCCAGCGCAAGGACGTGAAGGACCTGATCACCAAGGGACTTTCACGGGCGGAGCGCCTCATCGTGGTCCTCTATTATTATGAGGAAATGACGATGAAGGAGATCGGCTCGACGCTGGACCTCTCCGAGTCTCGCGTCTCGCAGATGCACTCCTCGATCCTGGCAAGGCTCAAGGCGCAGATGCAGCACAAGGCCCGCGAACTCGAGCCGGTTGAGTAGACTCCAAGGTTGTATTGATAGTTTTCGACGGGCCGTGGCACTCTCCGCGGCCCGTTTTCATTGGCAAGCCGTACCCTTCTCCCACTTGGCCGAATGCACCACCGCCGCCGTCGCTATCGGATCGAACCTGGGAGACCGGGGCGGTCATGTGGTCGCCGCCCTGGTGGCCCTGGCCTCGCTCCCCCGGACGGACCTGATCGCGCGGTCGCGCGTGGTGGAAACCGAGGCGCTCGTCCTGCCCGGTCAGCCTCGGGGCGGGGCGTACCTCAATGCCGCGGCGATCGTGCGGACCAGATTGAGCGCGCGGGAGTTGCTCGGACAGTTCCAGGCGATAGAGCGGGGGCGCGGACGCGATCGTGCATCCGAGCCGGGCCGATGGTTGCCCCGGACGCTCGACCTCGACCTGTTGCTGTACGGCGATGGGGTGATCAACGAGCCGGGGTTGATCGTGCCGCACCCGCGCATGCACGAACGCCGGTTCGTGCTCGGGCCGCTGGCGGAAGTGGCGGCTGACTGGCGCATTCCCGGCCTGAACCGCACCGCGGCGGATCTGCTCGCGGACCTCGGAGGACAAGCGTAACGTTTCGACGTGCGTAGAGCGAAGCACTTTCGTGCATGGCGGGCGCTGGTTGCGGTGGTGGCCGTCGCCCAGGCGGCGGTTGCTTTCAGCGCGAGTCAGGTCCCGGCCGATGATCCGGTGGTGGAGCCCTCGGTCCTTGAGAAGGTCCGCGCCGCGTACCTTGCCGCCCCCACCACCGAGCGGCTGAGGGTGACGATCCAGAGCGGCAACAGGCCGCCGCGAAGGAGTTTGCTGCTTGCGCGGCTGGAGCCTTCGCCCGATGGCGGGAGTCTTGCACGGGCGGTGATCCGCGCCGGGCGGCTGTTGATCCAGGCCACACCGGGCACGGTCCGGGCCATTCTCGACAGGCCCGAGAGCGGCTTGTTCGAGGCGACCTCTCGCGCGACGGATGTGCGCGGGACATTGAACGATCTTCTTCCGCCGCTGCCGCTCGCTGCGCTCGATCTGGCTTCGGAGGCTGTGGGGTTGACTGGCACGCTGACCCCGTACGCTCGCGGCGTTACGTTCGACAATGCTGAGCGACGGCAGAAATCGGGCGCGGCGGTGTTAGAGGGCGCCTGCAATGGCGGGTCGGGGAGCGTGAAACTGAGCGTCGATGCCGGGAGCGGGCGCATCCGGCGTGTCGAGATTGTCCTCGAAGCCACCGCGGCTCCAGCATCCCGAACGACGATCACCATCGAGCACGCCGCGAGCAGCGCGGACCTTGCGGGCGTGGACTTTGAATCGAGTTCTCGCGTGCGTGTGCTGTCCCTCGCGGGCCTTGCGGCGGGGGAGCCGGACATTGCCAACGGAACGCGCTTCCGCGTGACCGAGGGCACGAGCGCAGCGCACGCCCTCGATAATGCGGTCGGGAGCAAGGCGGGAGTGGTCGGCGGACGGCCCGCGCTGGTTCTTCTCGGGCGTCCACCGACAGCGGGCGGTGCATCGGTTGATCTGCAAACGGCCGCGGGGTTGCTCGCGGCGGTGTGCGCGGAGTTCGCGGGCTTCCGCGATGGCCTCGGCGCTGAGGGGGATGCAGGCTTTGCGATGCTGTGGCAGACGGTTGATGCCGCCGAGGATGCGGTGATGGACCGGGCAATCGGGGCGCGGGCGGAAGGCATCGCGCTCGCCGGACTCGATGGTGTCGAGGGGGAACTTGCCAGGATCGCTCCCGGAGCCGGCGCGGCCTTTGTGCTGGTCGCCGCGGACCTGACCATTCTGAGCGTCCATCCGGTGGAACAACTCTCGCCCGACCCCGAACAACGAGCGGCGGAACTGGTGATGGCCCTACTCGAAGCGGCGGGGCGCGTTGATGCGCCGCCCTCTGTTCCCCAGCCCGAGCCGACCCAAGGACCCTGAACATGCCGGATGCTCCCGACCCCTCCACCTCCCCCTCTGGCCCCGGCACTGGAGCCAAAGACGCTGATTCGGGTGCGCCGATGCCGGTTCCGATGGCGCGCGTGGTCGTTTCCGAGCCACTGCCCATAGGCCTCGCCGATGAGGACTGCCCGCGCTGCCACGCCCCGCTCGCGCACGAGGCCGTGATGTGCGTGAAGTGCGGGTACGACCTCAAGGCCAACATCATCCGCGAGCCGGAAGTCGGCATTGTCGCGCCGGTCGCTCCGGTCAAGGAGGCCGTGTTCGTCACGCCCGGCCGCGGGAGCCCGCAGGTGCTGGCGACGTGCGGCGTGTTCCTGACGGTGGGCGCGATGGTGGCGGCCGGGCTGGCCGCGCGCCAGTACGGTGCGTGGGTGGTGATCGGGTCGGTCGCGCTGGTGCTGTACTCGATCGCGCTGCACACGGGCACGGGCGTGGTGGCGGTGATCGGCGCGGCGAGGCTCTCGGAGGAGCGGTTTACAAGGCTGGAACTCGCCGCAGCGAGGATGTTCGTGGCGGTGGCGCTGTTCTATTCGGTGGCCTCCCTCAATCTGCCGCTGGGGGTGGTGTTCCTGTCGCAACTGGTGAAGTGGACGCTGGCGATGGGGGTGTACTTCGGCGCGGTGTGGTTCTTCTTCAAGAAGGACCGGTTCGGGGCGGCGCTCATCGCGCTGGCGCACTTTGCGATGTTCATGCTTTTGCAGTTGGGCGCGGGACTGGCGGGGTGGGTCGCGGCGGGGCAGAGCGCGGCGGTGACGCAGGGGCCGTGAGTGCGCTGGGGCATTTGCGGGCTCCTCTGCCTCGAATTGCTCGGCATCTCCCTCGTCGGGGACGGGGGAGAGGGCCGATCGTGTTGGAACTACCCTCCGTGGGCAGTTGAACTGAAAGGCTCGCGATGATGAAGAGAGCGCATCTGGCACATCGGGTCGTCGCGGTGGTTGCGGTTGTGATGGGGTGGGTGGCTGGACTGGCCGCCGCGGGAGCGGAACAGCCGCGGGAGGAGGGGGTGGCGGAGAAGTTCGCGCGCCTGCCGATCCGGGCCGATGGCCCCAAGAGCCTCGACCCGGCCAAGGGCTCGACGGTGTACGACAACCAGGTGATCTGCCAGTTCTACGAGACGCTGCTGCAGAACAAGTACCTGGTGCGGCCTGCCTCGATCACCGGGTATGAGGACGTCTCCGAGCCGCTGCTGCTGGCTGAGATGCCCAAGGTGACCGACAGCCCGAACGGGCGGCAGGTGTGGCGGTTCAAGTTGCGCGACGATGCGGTGTTCCACGACGACGCCTGCTTCCCGGGGGGGAAGGGAAGGAAGGTTGTGAGTGAGGACGTGTTCTACTCGTGGCGGCGGCTGGCGGACCCGGCGTACGAGTACGAGAACTACTGGCTGTTGCAGGACACGATCGTTGGGCTGGATGAGTACAAGGAAGCGCAGGCCGCGCTGGTGAAGGCGGGGGGGGGTGGCAAGGCGTTTGATTATGCCGCGCCGGTCGAGGGCTTCACGAAGATCAGCGACAGCGAGTTCGAGGTCGTGCTGACGAAGCCGGTGGTGCGGTTCGGCTGGGTGCTCTCGATGTTCCAGACGAGCATCGTGGCGCGCGAGGCGGTCGAAAAGTATGGCGACACGCTCGGCAAGCACCCGGTGGGGACGGGGCCGTTCGTGCTGAAGGATGAGGCGGACTGGAAGCCTGGGCAGAACCTGGTGATGCACCGCAACCCGAAGTACCGCGAGGCGTTCTATCCGTCGGAGGCGACGCCCAAGGAGAAGGAGCAGGGGCTGCTCGGTGCGGCGGGCAAGCGGCTGCCGTTCCTGGATCGCGTCGAGTTGGTGTTCTACACGCCCGACCCGGTGATGTGGCAGGACTTCCAGGACCGGAAGATCGCGTACACGCAGGTGCCCGCAGAGTACTTCGAGCAGGCGTTCGTCAAGCGGACGCAGAAACTCAACAAGGAGTATTCGGACAAGGGTGTGCAGGCGGAGGCGGTGCCGCTGCTGGACTTCATTTTCCGCGGCTTCAACATGGAGGACCCGCTGCTGGGCGGGTATGACGAGAAGCGGACGAAGTTGCGACAGGCGCTGTGTCTGGCGGTCGATCTCGAGGAGCAGAACGACACGTTCTACAACGGGATCAACACCGTGTATGACGGGCCTATACCGCCGCCGCTGGACGGGTACCCGAAGGGGGGCAAGGCTCCCGTATCGTTCCGCGGGCAGAACCTGCGGAAGGCGCGGCAGTTGCTGGCCGAGGCGGGGTACCCGGAGGGCAAGGGGTTGCCGGAAATTGATTACTACACGTCCAAGGGCGGCAACCAGGCGGAGCAGACGCAGTTTGAGATCCGCCAGTTTGAGCAGATCGGCGTGAAGTTGAACCCGAAGATGGTGGACTTCTCGGAGTTGATCGAGGCGATCAATGACAAGAAGGCGCAGATGTTCGGCTTCGCGTGGGGCACGGACTACCCGGACCCCGAGAACAACCTGGCGCTGTTCTACTCGAAGAACAAGGCCCCCGGTGCGAATCACTACAACTACGATCGGCCCGAGTTTGACGCGATGTACGAGCAGATCATCGTGATGAAGCCCGGCGCGGAGCGGACCAAGATCATCGAGAAGATGCGGGACATGGTGATCGCCGATGCGCCGTTCATCGGGTCGATGGCGCGGACGCGGTTTTATCTTGCGCAGCCGTGGCTGAAGAACTTCAAGCCGAGCGAGGATTTTTACAACTGGTTCAAGTATCTGGATGTCGCGGAGGCGAAGTGAGTGGTGAGTGGTGAGTGGTGAGTAGGGCGGTTTGACCACGGAGAGTCGCACCCATGTGGTCGTATCTGGCGCGACGCCTGCTTTACTCGATCCCCGTGTATTTGGGGATCATCCTGATCATGATGGGTGCGCTGCGCATCCGAGATCCGGTGTCGGCGTACCTCGGCAAGAACGCGACGGCGGAGACGGCGGCGCTGAAGAAGGCGTCGATGGGGCTTGATCGTCCGTTTTTGCCGATCGCGGTCGAGAGCAAGGATGACCCGTTCGGCGTCGAGCCGCTGGCCCAAGTTGGGCGGGTGGGCCTGTACGCGCCGATGAAGACCCAGTACTTCGAGTTCCTGTCGCGCATCGTGCGTCTGGACTTCGGCTCGGCCGAGAAGCCGTACCGATCGTGGCAGTTTGAGTCCGAGGATGTCGGGGCCAAACTCGCCGATGCGGTGTGGCCGACGCTGAAGATCACCATCCCCACGCTGGTGCTGACGGCGGGGATCGCCATCCTCGTCGGCCTGCTCAGCGCGGCGATGCGCGGCTCGGCGATCGACCGCACGCTCATGGTGCTGGTGGTGCTGGGGATGAGCATCAGCGTGGTGGTGTTCATCGTGCTCGGGCAGGTGTTCGGTTCGTCGTGGCTCAACGGCAAACTGGGCTTTGAGTTGTTCGCGAGCAACGGTTACGAGCCGGGGATCGGCAACTGGGTGAGGTACTGCGCCCTGCCGGTCATCATCGGCGTGGTGGTGGGAATGGGGTACGACGCTCGCTTCTATCGCGCAGTGATGGTGGAGGAGACGGGGCGCGACTACATCACCACCGCGATCGCCAAGGGCGCGCCGAGGTCCAAGGTCATATTCGCGCACATGCTCAAGAACGCGATGATCCCCGTCATCACCCGCGTGATGATTACGATCCCGTTCCTGATCACCGGCTCGATCGTGATGGAGTACCAGTTCCGCATCCCGGGGATGGGCAAACTGCTCATCGATGCGATCATCAACAAAGACTTCCCGCTCATCCAGACGTTCACGGCGGTGCTCGCCGGGCTGTTCATTCTCACCAACATCCTGACGGATGTGCTCTACGCGCTGGTCGATCCGCGGGTGAGGCTGGCATGAGGGGCATCGTTCGCCGCTTCCAGGCCCGTCGCGGGGTGGGGAAGTTCCTGCGCAACCGGCTCGCGGTTGGCGCGCTGGGCATCATCGTGCTGTATGTGCTCGGGGGCGCGTGGGTCGCGCTGGGGGATGTGCTGCCCGGGCGCGCGGGGGTGACGTACGCGGAGGTCGAGCAGCCGGTGTGGCCGGCAGCGGTGCCGGGGCTGGGGATTCCCGCGACCAATGAGCGTCGCGTCGAGGCGATGCGGATCATCACACGCGAGGTGAAGCGCGCGGTCAACAACGGTGAGGGGCTGTCGGACATCCGCTACGGCCAGTTACGGCTGCTTCCCCGCGCGGCGGAGAGCGAGCCGGAAGTCGAGCGGCTCAGCGGGCTTGTCGAGGAGGCCGAGGAACTCTACGACCAACTGGCGGAGTTTGAGGACCTGAACAATCCGACCGGTCCCAAGACCGAGGGCAGCGCACCCGGCGAGGCCGCGATCGATGTGCCCGCGACGATCGCCGAACTTGAGAGGGCCGTCCATCAAATGTTTGCGCCGCTCAGCGCGTGGCAGGGCACAAAGCAATCGATGCTGCTCTCGTTGGGCACGGATCGTCAGGGGCGCAGCACCGCGCTGCGTGCCGTGTTCTCCATCAAGGTCGCGCTGCAGGTCGGCATCGTCGTCTCGATCATCTCGGTGCTCGTGGGAACGCTGCTGGGCGCGGCCGCGGCGTACTTTGGCGGCTGGGTCGATCACGCGGTTGTGTGGCTCTACTCGACGCTGTCGAGCATGCCGGAGTTGATCCTGCTGGCGGTGCTGGTGTACGCGTTCAGCGGGAGCGTGTTTGATCGGGTGGCGAACCCGTGGCTGGCGCTGGTCCCGGTGTACGCGGCGATGTGCATGGAGTTCTGGATCGGGCCTTGCCGGGTGATCCGCGGCGAGACGATGAAACTCAAGGAACTGGAGTATGTTCAGGCCGCGACGGCGATCGGGTTTGGCAGGTTCTACATCCTGCTGAGGCATGTGATCCCGAACACGGTTCACCTGATGTTCATCAACTTCTCGCTTCTGTTCATCGCGGCGATCAAGTTCGAGGTAGTGCTGTCGTTCCTGGGGCTGGGCGTGAAGGTGGGTCCGTCATGGGGGCGGATGATCCAGGAGTCCACGCAGGAGGTCATCAACGGGAACTTCTGGCAGATCGGCGCGGCGACCGCGTTTATGTTTGTGCTGGTGCTGGCGTTCAATATTGTGAGCGATGCGCTCCAGGATGCGTTTGATCCGAAGCACGTCGGCTAGCGCCGGAAAGCATCAAATGTCGGCTAGCGCCAGAAACCAGCAAATGTTCAAAGCGGCAAAGCATCAAACTAGAGTGACCGCGGGCATGCCCTGCGGCTTCTTGGCTCGGATTTGCTGCTCTGCTGCTTTGCTGCTTTCCTGTTCTTCGAGGAAAGGGGCCTGGCCCCGGTGACAACCGCCCCTCCCATCCTCTCCGTCCGCCACCTGACGACGCGTTTCCGCACGGATCGCGGCATCGTGACTGCCGTGGACGACGTTTCGTTTGACCTGTACGCCGGCGAGACGCTCGGCATAGTCGGCGAGTCCGGGTGCGGCAAGACCGTGACGAGCAAGTCGATCATGCGGCTGCTTCCGGAACGGACCACGATCATCGACTCGGGCTCGCAGATCATGTTCGAGGGCATCAACCTCGCGACCGCCGATGAGCGGGCGATGCGGAAGGTCCGAGGCGACCGGATCGCCATGATTTTCCAGGAGCCGATGACCTCGCTGAACCCGGTGTTCACGATCGGGTGGCAGCTCGATGAGGCGCTGAAGTATCACACTGACCTCGGGCGCGGGGGCAGGCGGGCGCGCGCCATCGAGATGCTCAAACTTGTCGAGATGCCCAACGCCGAGCGGCGCATTGACGAGTACCCGCATCAACTGTCCGGCGGGATGCGCCAGCGCGTGATGATCGCCATGGCCCTGTGCTGCGAGCCGGACATTCTCATTGCCGATGAGCCGACGACCGCGCTCGATGTCACCATCCAGGCGCAGATTCTGTCACTCATGGAGAGTTTGCGGAAGCGACTGGGCACGGCGATCATCCTCATCACCCACAACCTCGGCGTGGTGGCGCAGGTCTGCGACCGCGTCGCGGTCATGTACGCCGGGCGCGTGATCGAAGTGGCCGGGGTGCATCGCCTCTTCCACAGCCCGCAGCACCCATACACGCGCGCCCTGCTGGACTCGATCCCCAGGGCAGGGCGCAAGGTGTACGGTCGCCGCCTACCGACGATCGAGGGCATCGTGCCCGGTCTCTTCGAGTTGCCCACAGGCTGCAGGTTCAGCGATCGATGCTCCCGGAGCCAGCCGTTGTGCCGCGAGAATGAGCCGCGGCTGCTGCCGGTCGAGGGCGAGGGAGAAGCGCACCTGGTCCGGTGCCACTTCCCGCTTGGCGGACCCGCACCGGGGCCTGTTGCGCTGACGACCAGCGTGGGAGCGCGCCCATGATTCCTGCGGTTGAAACAGCGTCGCCGCCCGCGACGGTTTCCGACCCGGCGCACGCGGATTCACCGGCGGGCAGGCCGCTCCTGTCGGTCCGTGGCCTTGTCAAGCACTTCCCCGTTCGCGGCGGCGTGCTCAACCGCGTCGTCGGGAAGGTCCACGCCGTCAACGGCGTGTCCTTCGACGTGGGCCGCGGCGAGATCGTCGGCGTCGTAGGCGAGTCGGGGTGCGGGAAATCGACGCTGGGCAGGGCCATCGTTCGGTTGCACGAGCCGACGAGCGGATCGGTCGCGTTCGATGGCACGGACATCACGAGACTGAAGCACGCGGACCTGATGCCCTTCCGGCGCCGGATGCAGATCATCTTCCAGGACCCGTACTCGTCGCTGAACCCGCGTCTGACGGTTCGCAGGCTGCTCCGGGAAGCGATCGAGTTCCACGATGTTGTGCCGCGAGCGAGGGTCGAGGGCTACATCGATGAGTTGATCGCCAAGGTCGGCATGCGCGCGGAGGCAAAGGACAAGTTCCCGCACGAGTTCTCCGGCGGTCAGCGCCAGAGGCTGGGCATCGCTCGCGCCCTGGCCCTCAAGCCCGAGTTCCTGGTGGCGGATGAGCCCGTCTCCGCGCTAGACGTCTCGATCCAGGCGCAGGTGCTGAACCTGATGATGGACCTGAAACGCGAGTTCGGGTTGACGATCCTGTTTATCAGCCACGACCTGAAGGTCATTGAGCACTTCTGCGATCGCGTGCTGGTGATGTACCTCGGGCACATTGTCGAGTCGCTCCCTTGCGATGACCTGCACGCGCAGGCCAGGCACCCGTACACCCGCGCACTGCTGGGCGCAAATCCCATCGACGATCCCGACCAGCGCGGCAGCCGCCCGCTGGTGGTGCTGCGGGGCGATGTTCCCAGCCCGTTTGACCCGCCCGCGGGCTGCGCGTTCGCCGGGCGCTGCCCGCTGGTGATGGACCGCTGCCGCGTACAGCGGCCGGTGCTGGAACCTCGCGGCGGCCGGCAGGACGTGGCGTGCTGGGCGGTGGGGCCATAGGGCCAATGGGACGCATAGGGCGCATGGGACCCATGGTCACTGTTGAGGTATCAGTCTGTCTCACGGGCTTGGCAACCAGATCACCTGCCCGTTCTCCGCATCACGCTCCCCCTGCACGCATTCGACGATGACGCGTGCTACAGCCTCGGGAGCCAGGGTTCTTGACCTGTGGATTGCGCTCTCGGAAAAGTTGGCGCGGAGCATGGGCGTCTCGACGGCCCCCGGCGCAACCGCGAACGCGCGCACGCCGATGGCGCCACCCTCGCGAGCGCACGAATGTGCCATGAGGTTCGTGGCGGCCTTGGCCGCGGCGTAGGCGAAGAACCCTGCGAACGGGTCCTTGGTTGCCATGGAGGACACGTTGACGATTGTTGCGCGGGGCGAGGTGCCGGTAGCGCCGGCCGCTCGGGCCTGCTCCATGAACACGCCCCAGGCAGCATGAATCAGGTAGGCGGGTGCGAGCGTATTGACCGCGAAACACTCCTGGAGCAGGGCGGGCGTTGTATTGTGGATCGTCGCGAGCGGCGCGCTGCCGGCATTGTTGATGAGCGCATCGAGCCGCCCGAAGCGGACGATTGTCTGCTGGACGGAAGTGCTGACCTGCTCAGGATTGGCGACATCGCAGGGGAGGAGGAGGGGGCGTGCCGAGTCCCCCAGTAGCGCTGCGGTTTCCTCGAGCGGGTCGCGTCGCCTTCCGATGAGCGCGATACTGAAACCCGCCGCGGAAAGGGCGATTGCCGTGGCGCGCCCGATGCCCGAACCCGCGCCGGTGATGAGTGCCACGCGATTGGGCATGCCTTGCGTCACCTCCTGTCGGTCGAGTTCCTGCTTGCGAGAGCCGCGAAGACCGACACGGAGTGCCGGCCCACCCGAGCCGCCCGACACGTTAGACTGCTCCCATGTCGCTCTTGCTGGGCATCGACATCGGGACTTCCGCGGCCAAGGGCATAGTCCTCGATTCGGACAGGGGCCGGATCGTGGCCGAGGCCTCGGTCGAGTATCCACTCAGCCGGCCCTTACAGGGTTGGAGCGAGCAGGACCCGGAAGATTGGTGGCTGGCTGCCACCAGGATTTCGCGCGAACTCGCCACACATGTCGGCACCGGCGGGAGCGGAATCGCGGCGGTCGGCCTCTCCGGTCAGATGCACGGTTCGGTGTTTCTTGACGGGACTGCGGCGGCATCGGGTGGTCGCGCCAACGCCATCCGTCCGGCGATCCTCTGGAACGATCAGCGCACCGCCGCGCAGTGCGAGCAGATTGAGCGGCTGGCCGGCGGACGCCAGCGCCTGGTGGAACTGGTGGGCAACGCGGCGCTGACCGGCTTCACGCTGCCCAAAGTGCTGTGGCTGCGCGAGCACGAGCCGGAGAGGTTCAAGCGCGCGCACATGGTGGTGCTGCCCAAGGACTTTGTTCGATTCCGGCTCACGGGCATACTCGCGACCGATGTCAGTGACGGGGCCGGCCTGCTCGCGCTGGATGTCGATGCCCGGACACGATGGTCCGGGGAGTTGCTCGCGGCGGTGGGGCTCGACGCGGGTTTGTTGCCGCCGATCCTGGAGTCGTGCGCGGTCGCAGGACAAATATCGGAGTGGGCGGCGCAGCAGACCGGCCTGGCGGTCGGGACGCCGGTCGTCGCCGGGGCCGGGGACAACCAGGCGGGTGCCGTCGGAGCGGGTGTCGTTCGGTCCGGCTTGGTGCTGGCGGCTTTGGGGACAAGCGGCGTGGTGTATGCGCATCTTGACCGGCCACGCCGGGACTTGCCGAAGGGCAGGCTGCACACCATGTGTGCCGCCGATGGCACCTCCTCCTGCCCGGGCGGCTGGTCGCTCACCGGGTGCATGTTGTCGGCCGGCGGATCGTTGCGATGGGCGCGGTCCGTGCTCGCGCCTGCCAGTTCCTATGACGAGTTGTGCGCTGAGGCGGCGACGGTTCGACCCGGCTGCGAAGGGCTTGTCTTCCTGCCGTACCTGTCGGGGGAGCGGTGCCCGCATCCCGATCCGCGCGCGCGGGGAGGGTGGATTGGGCTGACCGCGCGCCACACTCGGGCGCACATGGTGCGGGCGGTGCTGGAGGGCGTGGCGTTCGGCATGACGGAGATGCTCGACCTGATGCGAGGTGCCGGGGTCAGCGTCACGACAGCGCGGCTCGGCGGGGGCGGTTCGAGGTCGTCTCTCTGGCGACAGATACTGGCCGACAGTTGTGGTGTTCCGTGCCAGGTCGTCGGCGGTGGTGGCGACGAGGGGCCGGCGCTTGGCGCGGCCATCATGGCCGCGGTCGGCTCTGGCGTGTTTGCGTCTGTCGCCGAAGGCTGCGACGCGGTCATTCCTGTAGTGGCGGAGATCGAACCAAATGGTGAAACGGGCGCGGTGTACGCGCACGTTCGCGCTACCTACGGCAAACTCTATCACGACCTGCGCGAGCGATTCGTTGAGATGGACACGAGGTAGCATCTGTTTCGCCATGGAAACCCGTCGCTCGCGCTCCGGGCTTTGATTTTTTAGATCGGATCACCAATGCCCCTTCAAGACTTCCGCTCCCAATCGATCCGCCGCGATGCCGCAGCGCAGGCCCGGCACCATCACTCCTTTTCGCTGAAACTGAAGTTTTCGGCGGGAATCTGGTTCTTCAGCCCGGCAAACAGTCGGTTCCACGACAAGTACTCGCCTGATCTCACCATTGAGCAACGCCTGGATATCGCTTCCAAACTTGCGAAGGACGGCCTGAGCGCGCTGGAAGCGCACTACCCCAACGAGATCAACGAGCAGAACGCGGGCATGTGGCAGACGTTCAGCAGGCAGACGGGCATCCGCATCTTGACCGTGATCCCGCTGCTGTTCTGGGACAGGCAGTTTGAGTTCGGGTCACTCTCCAATCCGCTCGCCGGGCCGCGAAGGGCCGCGATTGAGCGGACCATCGGAGCGTTGAGACTCAACAAGCAACTCGATACCGACTTCGCCGTGGTCTGGCCGGGGATCGACGGGTACGAAAACGGCTTTGGGCTGGACTTCGCGGGTGCGCGCCGCCGCTTCGCCGAAGGGCTGGCCGAGGCGATGGACGCCGTCCCCGGCGTGCGCATCGCGTTCGAACCCAAGCCCTACGAGCCTCGTGGACACATCCTCTACGGCACAACTCCGGAGGGCATCCTGCTGGGGCGCGACACGGAGGCGATGCTGCGGGCACCGGAGAATCGCACGCTGCTGGGCGAAGGACATGCGCTGGTGTGCCTGAACCCCGAGGTCGGCCACGCGCTCATGGGCCTGGAGGATGGCGCGTACGCGTACAGTTGGCCGCTCTCGGAGGGCCGCCTCGCGCACACGCACTGGAACAGCCAGCCCTTGGGCAACTATGACCAGGACCTGGGTGTTGGCGTCATCTCCCCCGAGGTCGCCGAGGGCATCCTGTACACGCTCAAGATGCACGGATACACCGGGTACTTCGGCATCGACATCAACCCGGAGCGCATCCCTGTGGATGTGGCGCTCCGCAACTCCTTTGATGCGCTGCGCGCTGCCAACGACCGGATCGACTCGCTCGACCACGAGTCCATCCTCGCCTGCCACAACGAGCCCGATCGCGCCCGCGGCTGGCTGGACGCGTATCTCACGCGGGCCCGTGCAAGCCGGCCGGAGCGTCTTGGGCCATTGCCGAGGCTTGTATAAGGCGGGCGTGGCTAGGGTCTTGCGCGCGTGGACGGTCTTGCTGGCGGGCTCTTCCGCCGCTCATCGGTTCGTGGTCCGGCTATATTCCGCCCATGACTCAGAGAGAGCCCGGCCCGCCCCCGAGCAGCACAGCCAACCCGCCCGTCGAGGTCAAGCCCCTCCCCGCGCGGGATGCCGCAGCGGTGCGGCATGTGCCCTTCGAGTCGCCCGTCCGCGACGTGATGGACGGGGCGCAGCGCCTCGAGATCAAAATCCACGACCATGGCTTCGTGGCGCTCGTCGATGCGATGCCGCGACTTGTGCCCGAGGGCCAGACCGCCGATGCCGCGATCGTTCAGGCCGCGAGGGTGTCGTACGGCCAGGGGACAAAGAAGATCAGCGAGGACCGCGGCCTGATCCGCTACCTGCTCCGGCACCGGCACACGACGCCGTTTGAGATGGTCGAGTTCAAGTTCCACATCGCGATGCCGATCTTCATCGCGCGCCAGTGGATTCGTCATCGGACGGCCAACGTAAACGAGTATTCCGCGCGCTACTCCGTCGTGCCCGACCGCTTCTACCGGCCCTCATCCGAGAGCGTCCGCAAGCAGTCCAAGGCCAATCGGCAGGGCGGAGCGGAACTGTTCGGGCCGGAGGAGGCACAGACCGCCGCGGAGTTTCTGAGGTATCTCGACGACGCGGAGGCTCTTTACGCGCGCTACGAGCGGTTGCTCGAGTCGGGTGTGTCGCGCGAACTGGCACGCATCGGCCTGCCGGTGTCTGCGTACACGCAGTGGTACTGGAAGTGCGATCTGCACAACACGCTCCGGTTCCTGTCGCTGCGGATGGACCCGCACGCTCAGGAAGAGATCCGCGTCTACGCCGATGCGATGTATGCGCTGCTCGCGCCCATCGTCCCGCTGACGATGGAGGCGTTCCGCGACTATGAACTTGAGGGTGTCCACCTCACGCGCCTGGAGATGGAGGCGTTGCGCGGGGAGCGTCGCGGCGGCTCGGGCGAACTTGCCAGCGACAACAAACGCGAGCAGGACGAATGGCGAGAGAAGCGGGAAAAGTTCGGCTTCTAAGTTCGAAGCTGGGAGGCCCCGCAACCGCCCTGACCCGTGAACAGGGGATAGAAGACTAGGCTCCACGGCCTCCTGAGAGGTGCGTTGAGGCGGGCAGCGAGGGAATTCGCTCGTCTGGTGGCGCGCGGGCGTCCATCTGCGCACTGTTTGGCAATGCCGCCCGTGTCTCGTGGGAGTGCCGCGGGAGGGACGGCGGGAACGCCTTACGAACGAGAGGATCGAACATGTCCGACAAGCAGAATCTGAATCAGGGGAACGCCAGGAACATCTCTGGCGGTGCGAGCACCGCACCATCAACGGGCGCGCAGGCACCCAAGCTTGGAGCCAAGCCCGAAGCCAAGAGCGGAAAAATCGACGTCAGCGCGATCGCGGCCGGGGCTGGCGGCAACCCCATCGGGACGCAGCCGCCCGTCAAGGCTCCGTTCTCTGTCACACCGGGCAGCACCACACCGGGGAACACGCAAAAGGCGCTCCACCCCGCGACGCTGGGCAAGGTCGCCGGCGGCTTCACGGCCAACGAGCAGAAGGTCGAGACCAAGGCCACGCCGTTGTCCGCCAAGGTTTCGGCCGACGCCCTCAAGCCCACGAAGTGAGCGAGCGGCAATCGGTCTTGATCTGAAGTTCTTTGCCCACGCCCCGCCGCACACGGGGCGTGGTGCATTTTTGCACGCCACGGCCTTTCGTGCAAGTCCCTCGCTCTTGCAATCCCCTGCTCATGCGGCCGACAGCATCTCATCCGATTGCCGGGTACCCTCATCCTCCCCACCCGCCGGGCACCTGCCCGCGCAAACCCTGGAGGCCAACTTTGACCACTTTGACGCTGAAGAATTTGTTGTCCCCGCTCGGCTTTGTCGTCGCGGCCGTGCTGGTTGCCGCACCCACGGCCTCCGCCGCGCCCGCGTTTGCAGACACCTCGCCCAACGCGGCGATGCTGCGGTACCCGGACGTCTCGGCCGAGCACATTGCCTTTGTGTATGCCAATGACGTGTGGCTTGTGCCGCGCGCGGGCGGCGCGGCAGCGCCTCTGGCCAGCCCTCCCGGGGTCGAGCAGCATCCGCGCTTCAGTGCAGATGGAAAGACTATTGCGTTCGTGGGCAACTACGAGGGCAACCGCGATATCTACACGCTGCCCCTCAGCGGCGGCGTGCCCACGCGGGTGACGTATCACCCGGCCGCGGAGTCGATCGCGGACTGGACGCCGGATGGGCGGTTGCTGTTCATCTCGAACGGTCTGGCGGGCCTGGAGCGGCAGTCGCAACTGTTCACGACCAGCGCGGAGGGCGGGATGCCGGAGAAACTCCCGGTCCCGTACGGCGGCTATGGCGCGATCTCGGGGGATGGGCAGTGGCTTGCGTACACGCTGCATTCGACGGACACGCGCACATGGAAGCGGTATCGCGGCGGCATGGCGACGGATGTCTGGCTGTTCAATCTCAAGGACAAGTCGAGCAAGCGCCTCACCGACTGGGAGGGCACGGACACGCTGCCGATGTGGACACCGGGCGACTCGTCGGTGGTGTACTACCTCTCCGATGCGGGGCCGGAGCACCGACTTAATGTCTGGTCGTTCGATGTCGCGACCGCGACGCGGAAGCAGGTGACGACGTTCCCCGATGATGATGTGCGCTGGCCCTCGATGGGGCCGGGTGCCTCTGGCGGGGCAGCGAGCGCGACCAATGGCGCGATCATCTTCCAACTCGGCGCGAAACTGATGTTGCTGGAACTTGCTTCCGGGCAGGCGAACGAGGTGAAGGTCACGATCCCCGGCGATCGGCCGCGCGTAAAGCCGCGGCTGGTGAACACCGCGGGACTTGCATCTTCGGGCTCGATCTCGCCCACGGGCAAGCGGGTCGTGCTTGAAGCGCGAGGGGATATCTGGTCGCTGGCCTCCAAGGAAGGCATCTCTCGCAACATGACCCGCACGGTGGGTGAGGCCGAGCGCGACCCGGCGTGGTCGCCCGACGGGCGGTGGGTTGCGTACTTCTCGGATGCGGGGGGGGAATACGACCTCTATGTGCGCCCCGCGGACAGCCGCCCGGCACCAGACGACAAGGACAAGGAAAAGAATAAGGACAAGGCGAAGGACGATGGCAAGAAGGACGCGGCGCTGCCTCCGCCCTTGCCGCGGGAATGGTCCGATGCCGAGCCGCGCAAGTTGAGCGACCTCGGTCCGGGGTTCAGATACTCTCCCACGTGGTCACCCGACTCCAAGCACATCGCGTTCTGCGATCAGAACGGGCGGATGTTCATCACGGAGATGGAAGGGGGGGAGACCAAGGAGTTCGACAAGGACCCCTGGATGAACCAGTCGGCTTTCTCGTGGTCGCACGACTCGGCATGGATCACCTACAGCCGCGCGGACTCGGACAACCAGAACGGCTGCATCTGGGTCTACAACGTCAAGACCGGCGAGAAGACGCAGGTGACAGCGAGCATGTTCGACGCGGGCAACCCGGCGTTCGATCGCAAGGGCGACTGGCTGTTCTTCTCATCGCGGCGCTCGATCACGTCGCCGACCTACTCGGACCTCGACGCCACATTCGTGTACGACGACAGCGCGGTGCTGCTGATGGCCCCGCTGCGCAAGGACGTCAAGAGCCCCTGGCTCTCCAAGAGCGATGAGGAGGTCCTGAAGAAGGACGAGCCCAAGAAGGACGACTCGAAGAAGGAAGAGAAGAAAGATGATGGCGACAAGCCCGATGCGCCCGATGACGGTGTCTCGGGAACATGGGAGGCGGACGCCTCGGGCGGGGAACTGCCGCCGGGCGGGCTGGTGTTCACGCTGAAGTTCAAGTTGAGCGCCGACGGCAAGTTGACCGGAACGGTGTCTTCTGTCATGGGCGAGGGAGAGGGCTCCGGAACGTACGACAGGGGGTCGGGTGCCCTCGAGTTCACGGCGAATGTCGGAGGCGGCAATGTCACGCTGAGCGGGACGGTGAAAGGCGAGGAGGCCTCGGGCACTTGGACGGTGAACGACGATTCCGGCAAGTGGACCGCCAGGCGGACCGCTCGCCCGGAACCGGAGGAGAAGGCCGACAAGGACGATGAGCCCGGCGATGACAAGAAGCCGGATGAAAAGGCTGCGGATGACAAGACGGGCGACGGCAAGAAGCCCGATGA
>CAYMWG010000003.1:0-7536 GCA_964393765.1 uncultured Phycisphaeraceae bacterium | reverse complement strand
GATGACAAGAAGGACGAAAAGAAGGAACTGAAGATCGAGTTTGAGGGCCTGGAGGCGCGGGCGATCCAACTCCCCGTGCCGCCCGGCTCGTTCAGCCGGATGGTGGTCGCCGATAGCGAGAAACTGGTGTACGGGCGCACCGGTACGCGTGGCAACGGCGAGGCGGGCATCAAGGTCTACAACTACAAGGACGATGAGAAAGAAGAGAAAGCCGTGACGGCGTTCGGCTCGTTTGATCTCTCGGCCGACGGCAAGAAACTGCTGGTGATGCGTGGCTCCTCGGCGACGGTGGTGGACGCCGCAGCGGGCGGCGGGAAGGCCCAGCCGGTCTCGACGGGCGCGATGACGGTGACGATCGACCCCCGCGCGGAATGGAAGCAGATATTCAACGACGCGTGGAGGCTGCAACGGGACTTTTTCTATGAGTCCACGCTGCACGGGGTGGACTGGGAGCGGATGCGCAAGCACTACGGCGCGATGATTGAGGAGTGCGCCTCGCGCGAGGATGTCGCGTGGGTACTGGGCGAGATGATCTCGGAACTCAACATCGGGCACGCGTACATCCAGGGCGTGGGCGACGGCGAAAGCCAGCCAACACAGAACGTGGGCATGCTCGGTTGCGACTTTGAACTGGACCGGTCCGGCGCGGAGCCGGCGTACAAGATTGTTCGGATCATACGCGGCGGGCCGTGGGACTCCGATGCCGTCGGCCCGCTGTCGGAGCCGGGCATCGATGTCAAGGAGGGGGACTATCTGCTGGAGGTCAACGGCCAGCCGATGGATACCGCGAAGGACCCGTGGGCCGCGTTCATCGGACTCGCGGGTCGGGCGACGTATCTGACTGTTTCGGACAAGCCGACGCTCGACTCGTCAGCGCGGCTGGTGATTGTCAAGCCCGATGACGGCGAGGCCGGACTGCGCTTCCGCAACTGGATCGAGTCCAAGCGGAAGTACGTCGAGGAGCGGAGCGGGGGCAAGGTCGGGTATGTGTATGTGCCCAACACGGGCGTGAACGGCCAGTCGGAACTGTTCCGGCAGTTCTTCGGGCAGCGCCACAAGCAGGCGCTGATCATCGATGAGCGTTGGAACGGCGGGGGACAGTTGCCCCACAGGTTCATCGAGTTGCTCAACCGTCCACCCATGAACTACTGGGCTCGGCGGGACGGCAACGACTGGCCCTCGCCCGACCCCTCGCACCAGGGCCCCAAGTGCATGCTCGTCAACGGGCTGGCTGGCTCGGGGGGCGACATGTTCCCGTGGCTGTTCCGAGAGCACAAGCTCGGCAAGATCATCGGCACGCGGACGTGGGGCGGGCTTGTGGGCATCTCCGGCAACCCGCGGTTCATCGATGGTGGAGGCATGAGCGTCCCGACTTTCGGCTTCTATAAACTCGACGGGCACTGGGGTGTTGAGGGCCACGGTGTGGACCCGGACATCGAGGTGATCGATGACCCCGCGCTGATGTGGAACGGCGGCGACCCGCAACTGGACGCGGGCATCGACCAGATGCTCGGGGAGATCCCGACCAAGGCGTTCAAACCGCCCACGCGGCCCGCGGGGCCGAACCGGGCGAAGATGGGCATCCCTCCAGCGGACAGGTAGAGGTGAGCCGGATCGAGTCTTTCGGAGGCCCCTGCCCGCGAGGGGGCCTTTTTCGTGTCGTTTCGGCTACATTGCACGGGTGACGCCGGTGTCCCCCCACCCTGACCATGCAGCGCGGCTTCGGCTCGCACTTTCGCTCGGCGAGGACGCCCGCGCGATCGCGCTGCGGCACTTTGATCCCGCGGGGGTCGCCTCTGACGACAAGGCGGACGGCTCGCCCGTGACGATCGCAGACCGGACCATTGAGGAGACGCTGCGTGCCCGGATCGGCCGCGAGTTTTCTGATGATGGGATCATCGGCGAGGAGTTCGGCACGACCGCCTCGCGCTCCGGCTACACCTGGGTCATTGACCCGATCGACGGCACGCGCGCGTACGCCCGGGGCATCCCGATCTTCTCAACGCTGATCGCGGTGCTGGAGAGGGAGCGTCCGGTGGTCGGCTACGCCTCCATGCCCGTCTGGAATGAGTGCGTGTACGCGCTCCGAGCCGGCGGCGCGACCTGGGTTCCTTCGGGTCAGCCGGCTCGCCCGGCGCGGGTCTCGTCGCAGACCATCCTCGCGCAAGCGCTCGTCGAAACGATCCAGCCCCACGGCTATTTCGAGGCCGGCGAGTGGCCCGCCTTTGAGCGGCTGGCCCGCGCGGTATGGCGCACCCGCGGCTGGAACGACGCTTATGGCTACATTTTGTGTGCAACGGGGCGGGTGGATGCCGCGGTGGACTTGGGCATCAAACTCTGGGACGTCGCGCCGTTCGCGGTCATCATGGAGGAAGCGGGGGGGGTGCTCAGCGATTGGTCAGGGAGCGGAGTCGGCGTGCCGACAGAACGCGTGCTGATGAGCAACCGGCACCTGCACAGCGGATTGTGCGAGGTTCTTTGCGTGAGAGGGGCAACGCGGCCTCAAGAGTAATCTTCCTGTTCCGACTTCCCACATCCGACTTTCCGATATCCTCCTCCCCATGCTCACACTTGACTACGCCAACTGCCTTGCCGATCGCGTCGGGACGCACGGTCTGGATCCCGATCTTCTGCACCCCTCCGGCAGCGCGGCCAAAGCCATTGGCGCGGCTACGCGCAAACTCAACGCCAGCCGCGGCATGAACTGGGAACGCTGGCGCGACCTGCACCGCGACCCGATGCGCGCTGAGCACACCCGCGAAGTGAAGCGGCTTGTCGAGCGGTTCAAGAGTACGGGCGGAGGGGGGGGGTGCGAGAATCTCGTGGTGTTCGGCATCGGCGGATCGGCGCTGGGGAACATCGCGCTCCAGGCCGCGCTGAACCCGCCCACGCACAACCTGCTGCCGGCGGACAAGCGGCACGGCCCCCGGCTGTTCGTCATCGACAATGTCGATCCCGCCTACTTCGGCTCCGTCATCGACTGCTGCCTCGCCACCGACCCGAAACTCGAACACACGGTGTTCAATGTCGTCTCCAAGAGCGGCGAGACCGCGGAGACCGCAGCGCAGTTCATGGTCGTCCGCGACCTCTTGCGCAAGCACGGGCGCAAGGGCCCGGAGCACATCGTCGCCGTCACCGACCCTGCCAAGGGCACGATGCGGAAGATCTGCGATGCGGAGGGCTACGCGACGTTGCCCGTGCCGGACGGCGTGGGCGGGCGTTTCAGCGTGCTGTCGCCGGTCGGCTTGTTCTCCGCGGCGATGTGCGGGATCGATATCGACGCCCTGCTCGAGGGCGCGGCGAGCATGGACGGGCCGACCTGTCGCGAGCAACTTGATCAGAACCCCGCGGCGATGCTGGCGTTCCTGCTGGTCGAACTCGGGACGAGCAAGGGGAAGACCAACCATGTGATGATGCCGTACGCCAATGCGCTGTATCTCATGGCGGACTGGTACCGGCAACTGTGGGCCGAATCGCTTGGAAAGAAGACGGATCTGGCCGGTGGCACGGTGTACGCGGGCTTCACGCCCGTGAAGGCGCTGGGCACGACGGACCAGCACTCGCAGGTGCAGTTGTATCGGGAAGGCCCCAACGACAAGGTCGTGATGTTCCTGGAGGTCGCGGATTTCGGTCCGCACCAGGGGCTGACGATCCCGAAGGGTCTAGGGGTTGAGGCGCTGGGGTACCTTGAGGGCCGGACGATGGCGGAGTTGCTCACCGCCGAGAAGCGGGCGACGGAGTATGCGCTGCTGGAGTCGCAGCGTCCCAACCTGACCATCAGGTTCCCGAAGATCGACGCGTTCCACATTGGCCAGTTCATCTACCTGTGGGAGATGGTGACGGCGTACGCCGGGGTCCTGCTCAACATCGACGCCTACGACCAGCCCGCTGTGGAACTGGGCAAGCAGGCGACTTTCGGCCTGATGGGTCGGGCGGGCTTCGAGAAGCACCTGAAGGCGGTCAACGCCGCGCTCGCGCCGCATGGCCGCGTGATCGGCTGATCGCGGCCCCACCTATTCTCAGCCATGCCTATCTACGAGTACATCTGCGAGCAGGACGATACCCGGATCGAACTCCTCCGCCCGATGTCCGAGGCCGATGCCCCGGTCGAAGACCCCCAGTCCAAGGGTCGCACGTTCAAGCGTGCGATGTCCGCACCCAATGCCAAGACCGCGGGTGGCGCTGGCAAGGGCGTCTCTCTTGGGGGCGGTGCGGGTGGGAGTGGGGGTTGCTGCCCCTGCGGGAAGACCTCGGGCGGATGCGGTGGACGGGCGTAGGGCCTTTGGGACGGATGCCCTTGGGACACGCGATCCCCGGCGAAATCTCTTCTAACCGGAATCACACGCCGCGGAGCGGCGTGGTACGCAAGATTGGCCCTGCCCTGACTTGGCACGCTGATTGATTCTCCGTCCGGTCTGACGGAGGGCCCAGCAGCCATGTGTTTCACCGATTCACCGGCATTTTCAGAGCAAGCCACTAAGATTCCATCGGCGATCCTTGAGCGGGTTCCGCGCGACCAGGCCCTCGGTCTGCGCCTGATTGCGCTGGCACGCGCAGCCGCCGCGCTCCACATGGCGCAGGTTTCGCGCGGGCCGGCCGAAAAGGTGGGGGCGGGCAAGACGGAAGGGGGAGATCAATGAACTACGGCTACGCCATCGGCGCTTCGGGAGTCCTTGCGGCGATGCACCGCCAGGATGTCGCCGCGAACAACCTTGCCAACGTCACCACCGTCGGGTTCAAGATGGATGTCGGGGCGACCGTATCGCGCGAGGCAGCGCGGGTCGAGGACGGACTGTACAACCTGCCGTCAAACAAACTCCTGGAGCACCTGGGGGCGGGCGTGCTGCTGGCCCCGACGCGCACCATCTTCAAGCAGGGGATGGTCGAGGCATCGTCGAACCCGCTCGATGTCGCGATCCGCGGCGACGGTTTCCTGACGGTCGGCAGCACAGACGGGGACAGCGCGCAGACGGTCCGCTACACGCGCGACGGGCGGTTCACACTCGACCCCGGCGGTCGAATGGTGAGCGCGAGCGATGGCAGTCCTGTGCTTGATTCGCAGCACAACCCGATCCACCTCGACCCGGGTCAGAAGATCGAGATCGACGGGAGCGGAGCGGTTCGGCAGGGCGGGAGAGAGGTCGCGAGTCTGGGCTTCGTGGACTTTGCGGATCGGAGCGTGCTGAGGAAGGTCGGCGAGAGCCGCTTTGAGATCAACCCGGGGGGCGAGGCAGCGCCGCGCGCGGCCACGGGGACGATCGTGCAGAGCGCGGTCGAGGGCTCGGCGGTCGATCCGATCAACGCGATGATGGCGGTGCAGAACGCGGCGAGCGCGGTCAGCGCGAGCCTCCGCCTGATGTCGATGCACGATGAACTCACGGGGCGCGCGATCGCGCAACTGGGGCGCGTGGCCTGATTGGCCGGTTTGCAGGTGTGATTCCTCCCATTTCGCAATAGGAACAACGCCCGATGGCCCTCATCTCCCTCCAATCCGCGGCGTCCGGGCTCTCGGCGCTCAACACCGCGCTGGACGTTATCGCCAACAACCTGGCGAACGTGAACACGGCGGGCTTCAAGTCCAGCCGCGCCAACTTCCAGGACCTGCTGTATATCGAGCGGTCCCAGCCGGGGCTGCGCAACGCCAACGACGATCAGCGGCCGACCGGCTTGCAGGTCGGCCTGGGCGTGAAGGTCTCGGGTACGCAGCACGACTTCACCGCGGGCAACCCGATCAAGGGCAACAAACTCGATATCTACATCCAGGGCAACGGGTTCCTGCGCGTGCAGGTGCAGGATGCGCTCAGTCCGAACGGGACGGCCTATACGCGGGCCGGTCAACTCGCGCTCAACTCCGATGGCGAACTGGTGCTCGCGACCGATCAGGGTCGGCGGCTCGCGGACACTATTACGATCGATGGTGATGTCGAGGACGTGCAGATCGATGCTGGCGGCAACATCCTGATCAAGCGGCCGGGCGTTGCGCAACTGGAAGATGGCGGCCGGCTCACGTTGGCGAACTTCGTCAACCCTTGGGGACTGTCATCGGTCGGCGAGAACTTGTTCGTGGACACCGAGGCGAGTGGCCCGCCGATCGAGGGCGAACCCGGCACGGACTCGTTCGGCACCATTTTGCAGGGATACTACGAGAGTTCCAACGTCGATCCGACCAACGAACTCATCAACATGATCCGGGTGCAGCGGGCCTTTGAGATGAACTCGAACACCATCCGCGCGGCGGACGAGGTTCTGCGCTCGGTGGCCCAACTCCGCAGGTGATCCCTCATGAACTGCACGCCCCCGTTCCGGGATGTTCTGGTGTTCCTTGCCGCGCTGGCGCTCGCGGGGTTGGCGGCGCGATCCGCCGGTGCGCAGACGACCATCAGCCTGAATCTTTCCGCCCGGTTCGAGTCGGCGGATGCCAGGGTCACGCTCGCGGATATCGCGAGGGTCGGCGGGAGCGATGCCGAGCGCTGGCGCGGCATGGTCGTTCTCGAACGGGTCGATGCCCAGGGCGCGGTGAGCCTGCCGGAGGTTCGCACCAAACTCGCCAGCGCAGGCGCGAACTTCGGAACGCTGGTGCTGCGGGGCTCTTCCTGCCGGATCGAACTTGCCTCCGCATCGCCGCCACCGGCTGCACCCCGGCCCGAGCGGACCCGCAATGGCCCGGACTACCGCGTGATCGACCTGTCCGCGCCGCCCACCCTCCGCACCGCCATCGCGCGCCGGCTCGCGGCCATGCACGGTGTCGCGAACGAATCAATCCAGATCGCGTTTGATGCCAAGGACGCCTTGGTCCTCGACACGCCTCATTCCGCGCAGCAGGTTGTGCAGGTACACCCGGCCGCCTCGGTTGTTTCTTCGCGGGTTCCGCTGCGCATCAGCGTGTTCGCGGGGGACAAGGCCGTTGCGGACCACCGTCTGACCGCGGACATTCTCGTGCTGCGCGAGGTGCTGGTCGCCGCGAAGACGATCGAACGGCGTGAGGAGATCGCGGATGCGGATGTGCGGACGGAGGCCCGCTGGGTCTCGCCGGGAAGTGTCTCGCCGCCCCGCGCGGCCATCGTCGGCTCGTGCGCCCGCGCGAAGATCAAGGACGGTGCGACCCTGAGCGGGGCCGAGGTCGAGACGCCGATCGTCATCAAGCGGGGCGATGCGGTGTATGTCCAGTGCCTCTCGGGCTCGATCGTGGTGCAGGCCCGCGCCCGCGCCCTCGGACCCGGACGAGAGGGCGAGACGATCGCGTTCCAGATGGAGGGCGCTGAAGAGTCGTTCACAGCGCGGGTCGCCGGGGCGGGGCGGGCGGTCATGCTCGCGGGTCCGACATTCGATGCCGCCCCGGTTGAGAGGCTGTCAAAGGTCCCGGGTTCGGCGATGCGGGCTGGCCGCTGAGGTCCATTGGTTTAGACGATTTCGCCTGGAGATACCCATGCCCACGACGATTGTCCGCGCCCTTGCTCTCAGCGCGTTGAGCGTTCTGCTCTGCTCTGGGGCGGGCGCTCAGAGTTTGTTTGAGCGTCGCCCCACCCCCCCCCAAAC
>CAYMWG010000002.1:0-38171 GCA_964393765.1 uncultured Phycisphaeraceae bacterium | reverse complement strand
GAGGGCTTTCGCTTGGCTTGCGCGAGGCGGGATTTGAGCCCGTCCACGCTGTCGATTGCTGGGCTCCGGCGGTTGATACCTACCGGGCGAACTTGGGCGATCACGTCTCCTCCGAGTCCATCGACGATACCACCGACTTCCCGGATACCGACGTGATTGCAGGAGGGCCACCCTGTCAGGGGTTCTCTTCCGCCGGAAGACGTGAGGCCGACGACGAACGGAACTCTCTCGTGAGGGTCTACGCGAATCTCATCGCCCGGCACCGTCCCCGCGCGTTCATTTTTGAGAACGTGGAAGGGTTCCTCACCTCCGGAAGAGGTCGGTTCGTTCTCGACTTGCTCGAACCTCTCGTAGAGGCTGGGTATCAGATTCATCTCCGTAAGGTCAACGCGGCAAACTTCGGGGTTCCGCAGCATCGAAAGCGAGTGCTCGCAATCGGTGGGCTGGGCTGGAGTCCCGGCTTTCCCGAACCAACCCATCGGGCGTTCGGCGCACCCGGAGCCCATCTTGCGGCGACGCGACGCCCGCCAGCGCCCACCCTTGCCGACGCGATAGCGGGGCTCCCTCTTGCCACTACCGCGCCTCGGGGCGATCTATTGGACCACTATACTCGCCCTCTGGAGGGTGAAGAGTTGGAGCGCGCGAAGTTGCTGGCAGAGGGTCAGTCGATGCGCGATCTACCCGAGCGACTCTGGCATGAGAGTTACCGTCGCCGCGCGTTCCGTCGCGTCATGGACGGGATGCCGTGCGACAAGCGCGGAGGCGCTCCCGCCGGAGTGCGACGCCTCATCGGGTCGGAGCCGTCGAAGGCGATCACCGGAGGCTCCCTTCGGGACTTCCTCCATCCAACCGAGAACCGGCCTCTCACCGTGCGCGAAGCCGCGCGGATTCAGACATACCCCGACAGCTTCGCATTCACCGGGCGACAGGCCGACCGAATCCAACTCATCGGGAACAGCGTTCCCCCGCGCCTAGGCAAGGCAATCGGAGAGCACTTGATCGGTGCGATGCGAGCCGCGAAGGTTCCCTCGCACCCGGAGGGGCGGCTCCTCAGTTTCACTCCAACACTGTCCGAAGGCAAGAGCCCGATTCTTCAAGAGGTGTGCGAACTCGTGGAACGCCGCTTCGCAATCAATGGCGCTCTCCCTATGGAGGAGGGCGCTGTATGGCGCTGACGCAATCCCAACGATCCTTGATTGAGAAGGCCCGCGTTCTCGGTTCGGGCGCGGAAGGCCACATGCTCTCCGACGAGGTGTGTTCCTACCTCCTGGCGGTCATCGTGTCCGATCTGGGCTTGGGCGCGAAGTTCCCGGAGATTCGACTCCCGCCTCCCGGTTTCTTCTCTACGGCTGACATTGAACGTCTCACACTCGCGGGCGTGAAGTTCGAGCCTCTCGCGGAGCGACTCGTCAGCCTTGACTGCGACTCGGATACCTACTTCGCGTGCCTCGCCAACCTCCACAAGCGCCGCTTGAAGTATCAGCGCATCCTCCGCTCCCAACCGATCCCGACGATTGACCAAGTGGGAGCGCGCGGACTTCTCCAGTTCGGTTCCCTGACTCCGCGAGCACTGGGCGCGCTCCTCTTCTGGCGGAAGTGGCTGTATGACATTGACAATCGAGCCGCGCAGGAGACGGGCTACCTCTTCGAGCCCATCATCGCCTACGCGATTGGCGGAGCGCCGATCAGCGCAAAGCCCGATCAAACGGGAGGGCGACGGGAAGAAGGGCCGACAGGTCGATTGCATCCGCGACCTCCGCGCCTACGAGTTCAAGATGCGCGTGACGATTGCCGCGTCTGGGCAGGGGCGCTGGGGTGAGGAACTCCAGTTTCCGCGCGAGTGTCGGCTCTCCGGATTCGTGCCCGTGCTCGTGGTGTTGGACCCGACGCCCAATCCAAAATTGGCGGAGTTGACAAAGGTTTTCCTCGCCGAAGGAGGCGAGGTCTACACCGGGGACAAGGCATGGGAGCATCTCGACGGACTTGCGGGACCAACAATGGCCCGCTTCCTCGAAACCTACGTCCGCGGCCCGATTGAAACGCTCCTCGCGGAGGCTTCCGACGCGCTGCCCAAACTCTCGCTCGCCATGCACGACGGAACGATCATCGTCTCAGTGGGCGGCGAGCGGCTCGTGATTCAGAGGCAACCAGGAGGGTTCGCGGAGGACGGAGATGAGATGCCGGAGGATGCTGGCGACGTTCTGCCCGGCCCGTGACGCTTCGCGGCCATTCACCGCGCAGAATCCTCGGCGCCCCTCCCGGCCCGGCGATCTAGCCACTATCCAGCAAAATGAAAAACGGCCCCATATAAGGGCCGTTTTCAAGCGAGGCGGACGGGACTCGAACCCGCAACCACCGGATCGACAGTCCGGTACTCTAACCAATTGAGCTACCGCCCCAAGTTGTCGTCGCCACCAGCCTCCGCGGCGGATGCGCAGCCGAGAAATGTAGTCGCAGTCGGCGTCGTGTCAAGCAACCATCTCTGAACACTCGGCTTGCGCCGTTCTCGGACGAAGAATGTCCGGCCGCCGCCGTTCCGTCACGCCAACCCTCCGTGACTCAATGAGCCCGCGGCTGCTCGCGATTCCGCCGCGGCATCGCCCAGCACCTCACTGCAACTGGATGTTGCCCTCGGTGTGGACCTTGAACGGCTGACCCGCCGGGCCGATCTGCCGCGCCTGCATGTAGACCCACACGCACGCCGCGAGCAGCGCGATCACCGCCACGAACAGCAGGCCGGTGTAGACGTTCATCGAGGCGGCGCGGTGGACTTGTCCGCCGGGCATCTGCATTCCGAACTGGCTCATGGTCTGGTCTTCCTGCGGTGGACGTTCTACTGGAATGGGGCCTGAACTTCACCGACCAGTAGGTCGGTGGCATGGGAATCACACCGACCGGAGTGTCGGTGACGCGGATCAGTACGTCAAGCGGCTCAGCACGGTGTCGCCGGCCTGCACGGACATCGTGCGCCCGTAGAGATTTAGTTTGCCGATGGCCTGACCCGGCTCGACGGAGGTGATGACCACCGAGCCGACGAAGGTGTCCCCGCCGCGGACGATGTGGAGCAGTGCGTTGGCCTTGACGCCGCGGTTGGCGCCCTCGGAGATGACGACCATGTCCTCGCCGGCGGGGCTCTTGACGATATCGAGCACGCGGGCGCGGATCAGCGGGCCGGCGAGTTCACGCGGCTCATCGGCAGAGGCGCTCTCGCCGAGGCGACCGGCGTTCTGCATCGCCAACTTGGCCTCCTGCAGTTGCTCCTTCAGGGCGCGGGAGTTCTGCTCGAGCACCTCGCGGGCGGACTCGAGATCGTTGATGCGGTCAACCAGGTCGATCTCGCGCTTGCTCGAGGCCAGCATCTCGTCGCGCAGCGCGGTCACTTCCTGGTGATAGTTGGTGATGACCGAGGCCTGGGTCTGTGTCGTCGCGCCGAGTTGGGCGATCTGGTTGCGGATCGAGGCGACCTCCGCCGTCGCGCGCTCAAGGTCGGCGATGAGCGTGGTTCGCTGGCTCTGAAGGTCGCTGACCTCCTTGGACCGCGAGGCCAGTTCGGTCTGGAGCGTGCGAGACCGCTCCTCGGCGGACACCCGCTCCTGGGCGAACTGGGCGACCTCGTTCTTGGCCGCGGCCTCCGCGCTGACGCGTCCGGCCCGCTCGCCGTTGAAACCCCTGCGGATGACGTCCGCGTTCGCGGCGTATGACATCGTCAACGCTGCGAGCACGAGGCTGAGGATTGCACAGAACACCACAAGAATCTTCGTTACGGGATGCAAGGTTGTCTCCTGACATTTGGCGCCGCCCGATCCCTGGGCGGGGCGATTGACCGCTGCTTTGCACGGGGCGTGCTCGGACGCTCTATCCGCTTACGCGGCCCGAAGGTTCGGCTCCGCTCAAAAACTCCGCTCTCGACCCGCCCTCGGCGGGCCGCCCCAAGTCTGATCGGGGGGTGTTTGATACCCCAATCCGGCGCGCCTGTCAACACGCCCCCACCGCTATTGGCCCGGAAGGGCCGATGCACCCGTGATCTTTGCCACCGCCGAAGCCGCCGCGACCCGAACACGACCCGACGGATCATCGAGCATGGGGGTGAGCGTAGGGAGATTCTCCTGCCAGCCGGTCTCTCCCAGGACATGTGCCGCCTGAGCCCGCAGGACATCGCGCGGGTTCTTGCAGTACTGAAGCGCTATGAACGAGCCTTGGCGGTGGCCGAGTTTGGCGAGCGAGCCAGCCGCCGTAAGACGGATCTCCGCGGGGAGCGGCTGGCGGTCGCGGTCCCACTCGGCCGTGAGGTACATCAGGCGATCAATGGCGGCCTGGTCGCCGACCTGCCCGACAATCTGGGCCGCGAGCGCCGTGGCTTCCAGGTCTTCATTGCGGGCCGGGAAGAGCGCGGTGCGGATATCGATCAGGGCATCATCATCCCCGAGTTTCGTCCGGGCCTCGGCCATCTGCAGTTCCATCATGCGAACCGCGCCGGGTGCGGCCCTGGGCATGCCCTTGCGCTGGGCATCGCGCAAGGGACCGATCGCGGATTGCTCACCGAGTTCGCCAAGGACATAGGCGGCCTGGGCCCGCGCCAGCGGCGACGGGTCGTAGAGCATCTCTCCCAGCGGCGTGGGGTCAACGTCCTGGCCGCAGCGAACGAGCGCGTAGATCGCGTTCGCCCGCACCTGCGGCACGGGGTCGCTCAGCAGCGGCCCGACGAGCGGGGCAAGGTCGGTGATCCTCGCCCTTCCGACGGCCATCGCGGCGATGCCGCGCACCCCGGGGTTCTGGTCGGCGAGGGCGGGTCCGAGAAGGGGCTTAAGACGAGCGGGGGTCGGGATGAGCGCCTCGATCGCATTGGCCCGCTGCTCGGAGTCTTCTCCGCTCGCCGCGGCAGTGAGGATTCCGAGCGCCCGCTCGCGGAACTGCGCGGTGGCGATCGCATCGGTCGGGGATGTTCGCGCGGTCGGGGCATCCGCCGGGGCAATCACAGCCGCACGGATCGGTGGTTCCTGCACAACAAGGTCGGATTCCTCGGTGGCTCCCCGATCTACACGCGCTTCCTGCACATCGCGCTCGCGGTTGATGCTTCGTTTGGCGAGCGGAGCCTGATACGGCCCGGAGCAACCCGCGATCGTGACGAGGAGCGCAAGTGCGGAAACCGGCACCAACATCCGGACGTTTTCCAAGGCCATGATCCCGCTCCTTACGCCGACTCGATTTTCAACCCCTGACCAGCCGCCACAACCACCAGATGCCCGCGGCGATCAGCGCACCCCACGCCCAGATGTCGCCCAGTCGGCCGAAGATGGTCACCGGTCGATCGGGGTTCACGAGGAGTCTAACCGACATGACGCCGTCTGTCCCGGAGGAAACCTCCTGACCGTCCGGGCCTTGCCGAAGAAGCCGCCCGCGCGAATCGATCGCCGCGGAGATGCCTGTGTTCGCCGCCCGAACCATCGGGACGCCGAGTTCGACGCACCTCCAACGGGCGGCTTGGAGATGCTGCTCCCGCCCGCCGCTGAACCGCCCGAACCAGCCGTCGTTGCTCAGGTTGAAGATCACCGAAGCGCGAAGGCGCGAGCCGTCGCACACCAGCCAGCGGCAGAGTGCTGAGCGCGTAACCTCGAAGCAGATAGGGGTCGCGGCGTACACCTGCGTTCCGGCCTCGGGCGATACGTTGCCCCGCGGCACGGGCAAAACTGAGGGCGTGTCGCCGGGTACGAGGTTGAACGCCATGCCGGCGGCGCCCAGACTCAGCACCTTCTGCTGGAGCGCCGGCCACCGCCAGACGTAGGGGATGACCTCTCCAAAGGGCGTGAGGTCAACCTTGTCGTACCGTTCCGAGCGAACGCTCCCGGCATCAATCAGGAACGCGCTGTTGTGCTGCGGCCCGGATTCAAGGTCGGCTTGGCCCTTCTCCGAACGGATGGACACCGGGCGGGGCATCGCGATCGACCCGACGATCATCGGGATGCCCGTCTCGGTCTGGAGGCGAAGAAGGTCCTGGGCCATGAGGATGAACGCGTGACGCTCGCCCGCGCGCGCCATCCCGGGGTTGTTGGCGCTCCAGGCGGCATCAAACGCCTCGAGCATCTCCGGGCTGAGGGATATGCCGGGGAACATGGTCTCGGGCCAGAGGATAATGTCCGGCGGGGGACGAACCGCGGCGGCCTGGCGCGTGAGTTCGGTGAAACGGCGCATGTCGGCCTGCCGCTCCGCGATGGTCCACCCCATCTTGTTGCTCTGCGGGAGATTGGTCTGAACAACCGCGACATCGAGAGAGATGCCGCCGGCGCGATCATTCCCCTCGCGCCAGCCGATCCAGCCTGTCAGCACCCACACGAGCGCCACAACCGCGCCAGCCTGGCCGCCCCGCGCGCGGGCAACGCCGGACCAGCCGGCCGCATCGGCCAGCGCGCCCGCGAGCGCGAGCACCAACAATGAAACGAAGTACGACCCGAACACGGCGGCGGGCGCGGCGAGAGTTGGTGCCCAGATCAGCGGGTGCCCGGTCAGGAACCAGGCGTAGCCCGTCCACACAATCTCGCCGCGAAGGACTTCCACCGCCCCCAGCGCGACTGGCGCGAGCAAAAACATCGGGATCGGGACAACGCCGGTGGCGCGCCGGCGGATGCGCGCGATGAGGTACACGCCAAAGCCGGTGCAGAGGGAGAGGTAGACGGCAAGCGCCGGATAGCCGGCGGGTGTGACCTCGATCAACCATCGCTCCTGGAAGAACCAGAAGGGCAGGACGCCGATGGAGACGAGGACTGCGCCAAGGAGGGGTCTCTCGGCGGTGCGGCAGCCCGCCCAGATGAGCGGGAGAGGCGCGGCAAAGGCAACTATCCAAATGTCAGCAGGCGGGAACGCGAGAACCGCGAGGAGGGCGTGGGCCAGGCCCGCCGCGAGAGGCTGCCACCACTCCCAGCCAGCCACACGACGGCCCTCGGTTGATCCGGCCATGAGGCTGCTCTGCGAAATGACAAGGAAGGGGGAGTGACTCGTCAGCGCCCGGAGTAATCGATGACACGGGCGATCTCGCTGCGGAGTTCCGAACGCGGCATCACCCGATCGACCATGCCCGCCTGCAGGAGGAACTCGGAACGCTGGAAGCCCTCGGGCAGGTCCTGCCGGATCGTCTGCTGGATCACGCGCGGGCCGGCGAAGCCGATGAGCGCTTTGGGCTCAGCGAAGATGACATCCCCGAGCATTGCGAAACTCGCCGTCACGCCGCCCGTTGTCGGGTCTGTCAGAACGCTGATGAACAGGCCCCCCGCATCATCAAGCCGACCCAGCGCGGCGGAAGTCTTGGCCATCTGCATCAGCGACAGACCCGCCTCCTGCATGCGGGCGCCCCCCGAGCCGCTGACGATCACCAGCGGGAGGTTGCGAGCGGTCGCGGCCTCGATGGAGCGCGTCACGGCCTCGCCCACGACGCTCCCCATCGAGCCCATCATGAACGAGAGGTCGAGCACGCAGAGCATCGCGGCGCGACCCTTGACGAACGCCGTGCCGGCGACCACGGCATCGGTCTGGCCGCTCTTGATCTGCTCGGACAGCAGGCGTTCGGAATAGGGCTTGAGGTCGCGGAAGGCCAAGGGGTCGGTGGGCGAGAGGGCGGTGAACATGGCCTCGAACGAGCCCGGGTCAGCCAACTGCTTGACACGCTCAGAAGCGCCGATCCGGTAGTGGTGCTGGCACTCCGGGCAGACGTGGAGGTTCGCCTCCATCTGCTTGCGGTAGATCATCTGCTCGCAGCCCGGGCACCGGAGCCAGAGGCCCTCGGGGATCGAGTTCTTGCGTGGCGTCTGGGCCTTGAGTTCGTTCCAGGTCTTCGCCGGGGCTTGTGTCATCTCAACCGTTCCTTGGTGTGCCGGATGGGCGTCAAGTGACGCCCGGCGATGCGGTCGGCGGCGTCCAATCAGGCGGCCGAAGCGGTCGGCGCCGGCTCAACCTGGCGAAGCCGGAGATCAGTCTTGTCCAGTTCGTACCACTCGGGGGCGGCCATCGGCCCTGAGAGTTTCCAAGCGTCCGCGATCGGCAACCCTCTCAATCGGCACCGGAGCACGCCCAACCCCAACGGACGGAGCACGATGCACATCCGGGTGCCCGCCCTCGCCCTTGAAACCACCCGTGCCAACGCGGGAAGCAACCGGGCCTGCAAAGAGTCAATCGTGTCGCCCTCCGGGGGAGTCACGCTCAGGGCATCATCCGTGAACTGTCCCCAGGCTCTGGGATAGCGATCCTCGAGTTCTTCCTGCCGCATGCCTTCCCACAGTCCGACATGCGGGTCCGCCAACTCAGGAACGGCCTGAACCTTCCCGGAAGAGCGGCGACCGGCTGCGGCCACCAACTTCGCGGTCTCAACCGACGCTTCATCCGGGGCGCAGACGACTGTGGAAAACGTGACAGTCCCGAGTGAACGCGTCAGAGCCTCCACATCCGCCCGGCCGGTTTCGCTCAGCGGGAGGTCGCAGGCCCCTTGGAGCCGTCCCCCCCCGTCCCAGCATGTGGAACCCGACCGCACCACCAACAACCGAATCGCAGCATCCTTGGCCATGGCTTCGGAAACCCTCTCAGTTCTACCGCCGGACAAAGCGTCACCGTCTTCAACCCGTGTGTTGCGGGCGTGAGCGAGGCGAGGAAAGTCTATCAAGTCAGATCGGTCTGGCCAAGCCATTGACAGGAGCGGTGAGTCCGATATCCAAACTAAATGCGAATGAACACACCTATATAGGTGACATTTCCGATCAATGACAGGCCAGTATTGGCCACTACTCGAAGTTATGCACACCCCGTAGCGCCCGGATCACCGCCGCACGCTGGTTCACAGGCTTCGCGAAAATCGCCGAGGCAGCGACCAGTACATCGCACCCGGCATTGATGCAGGTCTGCGCGTTCTCAGATCGGATACCCCCATCCATCTGGATGCGCTGCGTGGGCGATACCTCCTCGGCGAGGGCCTCAACCTTCGCCAAGACCTCTGGCAGAAATGCCTGACCCGAGAACCCCGGGTTGACGGACATGACGAGGAAGAGATCAAACGATTCGAGCGAGTCGAGGAGAGTCTCGACGGGCGTCGCGGGTTTCATGGCAAGTCCTACGGTCATGCCGAGATCGCGGACCTGCGCGGCCAAGGCCGGCAACTCGCCTTGGGGCACCGCTTCGACATGGAACGTGACGTGGTTCGCCCCGGCCTCGGCGAAAGCCTTGGCGTAGGGCAAGGGGTCGGTGATCATCAAATGGACATCGAGGAAGACTCGGGGGAAAGCCCGTCGCAGGGCCTTGCACATGTCCGGCCCCATGCTGAGATTCGGGACAAAGTGGCCGTCCATGATGTCGAGGTGGAGGAGGTCGGCCGCGCCATCGTCGATGACTGCCTCCCCCTGGGCCACTGGGCTGAGAACCGACTCGCACTCCGCGCCCAGTTTGGTGAAGTCCGCGGAGAGGATCGATGGGGCGATCAGCGGGAGGCGCCGGGGGTTCGTGAACAGGTTGCGCATTGGCGGAGCGTACACGGGCCGAGCACCTGTCAGAGCCGCGCTCGGGCGGCCCTCTGAGGGCATCTTGCTTAGACTGCCGCATGTCAACCGTTGATGCACTGGCGGCCAAACTCGAGCCGGTGGGCCAATCGCACATCGTGCGGCACTGGAAGGAACTGGACCTTCCGGCCCACGACCAACTGACGAACCAGATCGAGTCCATTGACTGGAAGGCGATGCCGCGTCTGGTCGAGCAATACGTCCGCAACAAACCGACGTTCGCATTACCACAGGATGTCCAGCCCGCCCCTTACTACCCGGTTGATCCCAAGGCGGCGTTCCGACCCTGGGACCGCGCGGGCGCGCAGGTTGCCGGGCAGGCGTTGCTCGGTGCGGGAAAAGTGGCCGCATTCGTCGTGGCGGGCGGACAAGGCTCGCGCCTTGGGTATGACGGCCCCAAGGGCTGCTATCCGGCGGGTGCAGTGACGGGCAAGCCGCTGTTCGCCATGTTCGCCGATGCGATCCTGGGCACCTTTGATCGTTACGGCGTTCACGTTCCCTGGTACATCATGACCAGCCCGCTCAACCACGATGCGACGCTGGAGTTCTTCGCGGCTCACCACTTCTTCGGTCTTCCGCGAGCGAACGTGTTCTTCTTCATGCAGGGGGTCATGCCATCGCTGGATATCTGCACCGGCAAGGTACTCATGGCCGCGAGGGGCGAGATCGCGACCAACCCCGATGGGCACGGTGGTTCACTACGGGCGCTGCACGCCTCGGGCGCGCTGGCCGACATGCGGCAACGCGGCATCACCGCGATCTCATACTTCCAGGTTGACAACCCGATCGTGAACATGCTCGACCCCGTGTTCCTGGGCGTGCACGCGGGGGCGAGAGACTCCTCATCGCAGATGTCCAGCAAGATGGTCCCCAAGGCGTACGCGGAAGAAAAACTCGGAGTGTTCTGCGCCCACGGCTCCGGCGCACGCAAGGGGCGAGTCGAGGTCATCGAGTATTCCGACCTTCCCATGGACCTCCAGCGCGAACGGCTGCCCGATGGGCGGCTGCGGTTCCTCGCCGGCTCCATCGCGGTCCACGCCCTGGGCCGGGAGTTTGTCGAGAAACTGAATACGGATGCCGCGTTCGAGTTGCCGTGGCACCGCGCTGAGAAGAAGATCGCGTGCATCGACACAACGACCGGCTCCCCCGTCCAGCCCGCGGCGAACAACGGCGTCAAACTCGAGCGATTCGTGTTCGATGCACTGCCGCTGTGCGAGCAGTCGATCGTTCTGGAGACCGACCGGGTGGAGGAGTTTGCGCCGATCAAGAACGCGGAGGGCGCGGACAGCGCGCAGTCCTCGCGCGAGATCCAGACCGAGCGGGCAGCGCGATGGCTGGAATGGTGCGGTGTCGCGGTGCCGCGGGGAGCGGACGGAAAGCCGAACTGCGTGCTGGAGGTCTCGGCCCGGACGGCGACGACGCGCGAGGAGTTGAAGGCGGGCGCCGTGTTGCCCGGAGCGATCGAGCGGGGCCAGAGACTGGCGCTGTGATCGACCGCTTCGCCCGACTTCCCGCTTTTCTGGACTCCCGCTCGCGCCGCGTGCGCCTGGGGCCGACGGGAGAGGGCGTACCCGCCCTGCTGACCCACTTCGATTGGACCACTCCCACACCGGTGTGCATCTGGCTGCACGGGCGAACCGTCAACAAGGAACTTGACGCGGGCCGGTACGTCCGATGGCTCAAGGCCGGGATCGCGGCGTGCGCCATCGACCTGCCCGGTCACGGCGAGCGGCTCGAGGCTGACTTTCACTCGCCCCAGCGGACCCTCGATGTGCTCGATCAGGTGATCCCGGAGATCGATCAAGTTGTGCAGGCGCTGGGCGCGCCGGAGTTCGGCGGCGCTTTCGATATGGATCGAATCGCAATCGGCGGCATGTCCGCGGGCGGGATGGCCGTCCTTCGACGGCTGTGCGACCCGCACCCGTTCACGTGCGCTGCGGTAGAGGGCACGAGCGGCGACCTTGCCGGGCTGTACTTCGTGCGCTCCACGAACGCCGCGACGGCCTCGTGGCAGGTTGCGCACAACCCCGCGCGAGTCGCGCGCCTTGACCCGATGAAACACTTGACGAGTTGGAGGCCGATCCCTTTGCTCACGCTGCATTCGGAACGGGACGAACTGGTGCCGGTGGCGACCCAGCGGCGGTTCATCAATGCCCTGCGCATGAACTATCGTGAACGTGGCACGGATGAATCGCTCGTCACATTCCACACCTGGCCCGAGACGGGCGCGCCGCAGGAGCACGCCGGGTTCGGGCGCTTCGGGAACGATGCGAAGAATCTTCAGACGGAGTTTCTGGCGATGCACCTGCGATCAACCCCCCCAAACCTCTAGCCGTCAAGCGTGCCGATGACCGTGTACTCCGCTCCGAGCGCAAAGTGAACCGTCAGGAGCGCATCGATCGTCGCGGCGATGCCCTCGGGCGTCGCATCGGCCACGCGGTACAGACCCTCCCCCACACGTTCGAGGGCGAGCGCCCCGGCGGCGTGCGGGGGCAACTCCTCGAACAGGAGGTTGAGTCTGTCGCGCGAGACCTGGAGGGTGATCGTGCGCGTGGCCGACGAAACCTCGATGTGCGCCCAGCAGTCGGCCGCCGCGGCGTGATGACAACGTACCAAAGCAGCGATCGCCGCTGGCGCGGACGCAAAGCCCCCACCCGGGTGCCGCACGGGCTCGTTCGGCCTGGCGACCGAACCGAGAATTCTGCTGAACCAGGCCATGTCCGCTCATCTTCCGTTGCGCCACACTCCCGTCAGAACGCATCGACGGCACCGTACGTTTCGTGAAGTTCCCTCCCGTTGATCCACCTGTGGCTCGTCTTCCGCTACGCTTGCCGCCATGCTCGGGAGACTCTATCCACTGAGAGGGCTGCCCCAGCAGGGCCAGTTGTGGTCGTGGATCTCCTTCGACGTGGCGAACCAGTCGTTCACGCTGCTCATCAACACGCTGCTTTTCTCAATCTTCTTCACGCAGGTCGTCGTCACCGACCCTGCCCTGCGGAACACCTGGTGGAACATCACCTACGCGGCGAGCATGTTGCTTACCGTCATCCTGTCGCCGCTCTTTGGCGCGCTCTCCGATGCGCGGGCGTGGAAGAAAGAGTGCCTCGTGGTCTCGGGGCTCACCTGCGGCGTGCTGACGTGCTGCTTTGCGTTCATCCCGCCCGGCGGCCTGTGGCTCGCCCTGCTGCTTTACATCCCCGCCAACCTCGCATACTCGATCGGCGAGAACTTTCTGGCATCGTTCCTGCCCGAACTCTCGCCCCGCGGGAGTTTCGGGCGTGTGTCCGGGTTCTCGTGGGGCGTGGCGTACGCGGCCGCGCTGCTCATTCTCCTGCTTACCGGTGCGGCGATGCTGGTCTGGAAACTGATGGACCCGTCGCAGTGGCGGCCGTTCTTCGTGTTCGCGGGACTTTGGTTCATCGCGTTTGCGATGCCCACGCTCCTATTCCTCAAGGAACGCGCCGCGCCGCAGCCCCATCAATCCCGGCACATGGTCCGCATCGCGTTCTCCCGCCTGGCGGAATCAGTCCACAACGTTCGCGGCTTCCGAGACCTGTCGATCCTCCTCGTCGCGTCGCTCTTCTATGGCACCGGGATGAGCGTGGTCGTGTACTTCGCCAGCATCATCGCGGCGGACTTTGGGTTCGACAACATCAAACTGGTCGGCTTCGTCGCGGTGATCACCGTCTCCGGTATCGTGGGCACGCTGGTGCCGATGCTGATCCAGGATCGGTTCGGGCACAAGAGAACCACGCTCTGCCTGCTCGCGCTCTGGATGGTGACGACCGTGCTTCTGGCGGGCTACGCCTGGCTGCGGGGCCGGTCCGCAGACCCCGCGTCGTACCCGATCTGGCCGATGTGGGTGCTCGGGAACCTGCTGGGCATGGGGCTTGGCTCGCTCGGCTCGGCGAACCGCGCGTTCGTCGGATACCTCGCACCGGTGTCGCGGACGGGCGAGGTGTTCGGGCTGTGGGGGCTGGTGTTCAAGCTCTCGGCGGTCTGCACGATCCCCTTCGGCATCGCCAAGGACAAACTCGGCACCCCGGCCGCGCTGCTCGTCCTGCTCGCGTTCATCGTCGCGGGCTTTCTGGTCACGCTGTTTGTCGATGAGCATCGCGGGCGAACGGCCGCCGCCGCGCTTGATGCGAGCAACGCGGGCACGCGACCGGATCCTGCTGACTAGGCTTTGTCGATGCTCCCTTCGACACCTTCTACCGCCCCAAGTCCGCTGTCTGCCACGCCGACACCATCGGGCCGCTTCGGAGCGTTCGGCGGGTCGTACGTCCCCGAGACACTCGTGGGCGCGCTCGATCAACTCCGCGCCCAGTACGATGCGGTGCGCTCGGATCCGACCTTCTGGGGCGAACTCGACACGCTCCTGCGAACATTCGTAGGCCGCGCCACGCCTCTCTATTTCGCATCTCGGCTGACGGCCATCGCGAGTGAACAAGCGGGCCGCATGGGCGGGGGCGCAAGCCTCTGGCTCAAGCGCGAGGACCTTGCGCACACCGGCGCGCACAAGATCAACAACACGCTTGGCCAGGCACTGCTCACCCTCCGCATGGGCAAGAAGCGGATCATCGCCGAGACCGGCGCGGGCCAGCATGGAGTCGCTAGCGCGACCGCCGCGGCCCATTTCGGCCTCTCCTGCGACGTCTACATGGGCGCGGAGGATGTCCGCAGGCAGCGTCTGAACGTGGTGCGGATGAGGCTGATGGGGGCGCGGGTCATCGAGGTCGAGTCCGGCTCGCGGACGCTGAAGGACGCGACCAACGAGGCGATGCGAGACTGGATGGGGTCGGTCGAGGGGACGCATTACATCATCGGCTCTGTCGTGGGGCCGCACCCGTTCCCGATGATCGTGCGTGATTTTCAGTCGGTCATCGGGCGCGAGTGCCGCGCCCAGTGCCTGCAATCAATCGGTCGCCTTCCCGATGCAGTCGTCGCGTGCGTCGGTGGCGGCTCGAACGCCGCGGGCATCTTCTACCCGTTCATTGACGATGAGGGTGTAGCACTGATCGGCGTTGAGGCCGGGGGAAGAAGCAACGCGCCGGGCCAGCACGCCGCGCCGCTCTCCCTCGGCTCGCCGGGCATCTTGCACGGCTCGCTGAGTTATGTGCTTCAAGATGCCAACGGTCAGACGGCGGATGTTCATTCCTGCTCGGCGGGGCTTGACTATCCCGGAGTCGGTCCGGAGCACTCGTACTGGAAGGACATGGGGCGCGTGGCGTACACCTCCGCCACTGATGCGCAGGCTCTTGAATCGTTCCAACTCCTCGCGCGGACCGAGGGCATCATCCCCGCGCTCGAATCGAGCCACGCGCTGCACGAAGCCGTCAGATTGGCGGCAACGATGCGCGCGGACCAGCATGTTGTGGTGAACCTGTCCGGCCGCGGCGATAAGGATGTGGATGAGGCGGTGCGGCTTATCGGCCTGCGCTAGCAGTTGCCAACCCGTCGGTCCTTGGTCGGCGTCTCAGGAATAGCCACGCCGCGGCTTGGACAAGCAGCACCGCGAGTTCCGCGGCGGTGTGCAGAGCGAGTTTGATGCGGAGCCGCCGCAACGCGATGTCGTCCGGTTCGACACGGAGCGCCTGGGCCACCCAGTAGCGCGCGCGCGTCCATTGCCGGTCATACACATAGGCCACGGCCATGTTGTGCATCGCGGGAACAAACTTGGGGTCGGCCCGGAGGATGCGCTTGCACAGCGCCACGCCGGTGGACCGGTCGCCCAGTGTGTAGCACGCGACCGACAAATGGTGCAAGGCCGGCACATGCGACGGGAGTTGTCGCACAAGCGCGCCAAGCACCTCGCGTGCCTCCGCGGCCATGCCGGCGTCGAGCAACCCAGCGCCCAGGTCCTCCGTTTCTGCATCGGCGAAGCGCTCGGGGCGTTGCCGCCACGCTTCAAGGTCGTCGCGCAGGAGTTCTCGGGCGGTCGCACCATCGCCGCCGGCCCGGCGCGCGAGCATGGTCGAAGCGAGCCGACGTCGCACTCCGGGGAAGTCGGGCTCGAGCCTCAGGACCACGTTGTACTGCTCGGTGGCCTCATCCGCCTTGCCGAGTCGCGCGGCCAGGTCGCCGAGTTGGAAGTGGGCATCGGCGTTGTCCGGCTCGATCTCCAGGACCCGGCGGAACTTCTCTTCCGCCTCGACAACACGGTTCATCCGCATGAGCAGCGCGCCCAGGTCCAGCAGTGTCTCCAGGTCGCCCGGGTCTTGGCGCAGTTCCCGAAGAAAGAGTTGGCGCGCCCGCTCAAGTCGCCCTGAGGCGGCATACGCCTGGGCCAGTCGCGCATGAACGCCGGGCAGGCGGGGATCGTGCTGGACCGCTTCCCGCAGGCACCACAAGGCCCGATCCGTCTGCCCGCGCGACAGAAGCGAGTCGGCAAGGCAGGCGAACGCCAAGGCGTTCTTGGGCTCGAGTTGCTGCGCGAGGTAGAACATGACCTCGGCCTGGTCGTGGTCGCCCAGACGGGCGAAGGCCTCGATGCGGTGGATGTACGCCATCGCGTTCTTCGGGTCGGCACGCTGCGCGGCCTCGAACCATTCGATCGCCCCGCGCGGCTCATCGGTGCGCAGCAGGTTGACACCCGCACAGAGCGCGGCATGAGGGTCCTGGCCATCCAACTCGTGGCACGCGCGGAAGGCCGCGGAGGCGTCGTTGAAGCGTCCCGCCGCCTCGAGTGTCAGCCCGAGATTGAAGTGCCATTCGGCCCGGTGGGGGTTGAGTTCGAGGGCGCGCCGCAACTCCGACTCGGCGTCGTCCCAGCGCCCGTCCTGGAACGCATCGTGCGCTCGTTCGACGTGCTCCTCGGCCTCAAACCAATCGTTCAAGGGGCTTGTCCTGTTCGGGCAACTGCAACCAGACCGGAATCTGGGATGTTATTCGGCGGACCGGTCGGGTTCAATTGAAGAACCATCCCTACGATCGCCCGAGGGCTCATCTCCCGATATGACAACGCGTGCAACAATATCTCTGTGGTTCCAGGTACAGGCCACTGCGATTGCGCTGCTCATGGGTGGACCCGCAGGGCTGGAGAGGCAGCCTGATTCGCCAATCGGCACGCCGCCACCTGACGCCGTCGAACCTCCCGCCGGCGCTGCCCCGCAGCCTCCACCCGGTCTGAGTCTTGCCGATGCCGTGATCCTCCGCGATGCCGCGGCCGATCGTCCCACCCGTGCCGGCGCGGCGGACAGGCTGCTGGCTGCCACCGACCCGGAAGTTCGTGCGGCGATGCTGTGGATGCTCAGCCGAGAGGGTGGAACCCCCGATGCGTGCCTGCTGATCTTGGAGCGAGCGGCGGCGACGCCGAACCTGCAACCGGCTTATCTAGAGCCCTGCATCGCACTGGTCGAGGCTTTGGGTTCGTCCGAGGCGCTGCGTGCCGTCGCGGTGCTTGCCATCGCCTCCATCCGCACCCGCGAGGCCGCACGAACCCTCATCTCCTGGCTAGATGATCGAGCACGCCCGAACCTCCGAGAGCCCGCCGCGCGTGCGCTCGCTCGCCTGACGGGACGAGCAGACCTGGGTGCCGATCCGAGGCGGTGGAGCGAGTGGTTCTCTCAGGTCGAGTGGCTTCCCGAACTCGAATGGCGGACGCTTCTTGCTCTGTCCCTGGCCGAGGCAACCGACCGGGCCGAGCGCGAGCGCGACCGGAGCACGGGCCTTCTGCTCGAATCCGTGCGGCAGCGCTTCCTGGACGCAGTTTCATCCGCGCAGCGGTCCTCGATGCTCGTGCAGTTTCTCCGGCACGAACTGCCCTCGGTTCGGAAGTTGGGGATCCACCTTACGCGACAGGAACTCGCCAACGCACGGCAACTCGAACCCACCGTCGCGATGGCCGCCGAAGCCCTCCTCACCGACCCCTCACGCGAGTTCCGCAAGGACGCGGCTGAACTGCTCGGCATCCTGACGGCCGGCGACGGTGGTCAGGCGATCGCGGCGGCCCTTGTGCGCGAGGAGGACCAGGACGTCGTCGCACCGCTCCTGCGTTCGGCGGCACGCAATCCATCGCCTGAACTCACCACGGTCGTAATCCGGTGGCTGGAAGGCCCCGCCGCCTGCCGCGAGCCCGCCCTGAGCGCTGCCGCTTCGCTGTACGCTGCGGGGTATCTCACACAGGCACAGGACATCCGAACGCTCCGCGATGCGCTCAGGGCGCTCTCTATCGAAGACCTGACGCCCGGAGCGAACGGCACGCTCGCGATGTACTACACGCTGGGCGACGAGCGCGACCGTGCCAAGGTACGCGACCTCCTCCGGTCGGGCGACGCAACCCGGCGTATCGCCGCCGCGGAGTTGCTATCCAACGACCCGGCGGCGCTGGACGCGCTCCTCGCCGGCGCGGCGGACGATCCGACGCTGCTGGCCGCGACGACCCGCGGAGTGGCGTTGCACCGCGCGACGATTGAGGGGTATGAAGCTATCGCCGCCCTCAACGCCCCCAGCGTGGGAGTACGGCGCGAGATGCTTCTGCAGGTTGCAGGCGAGTTGCCCCCGCGCGACCTCCTCCGCGCCGCCCTCGCCGCTCCCGACGCATTGTTTCGAGAGGCCATCCTCGCCCGGCTCACCGAGACCCAGGAACTTCAGGCGTTCGGAGTCTGGCGGAGTTCCACGCAGACGCCCCACCCAGCGGTGGTCGCCGGCCTCCTGCTGCTGAGCCGGACTCGGCTGGAACTGGGTCAGCCCGCCGGTGCCTTGGAGGTGCTGAGCGACCTGGAGCCAATCCTGTCGCTGATCGACTTGTCGGAGGTGAGCAGCCTGTACACGGTCGCCTTGCTATGGCTGAACCGGATCGAGCAGGCGCAGAGATGGGTCGGCGCGCCGGCGGATTGGATTGATGGCCTTGAGAAGTCGATCTCGCTTCCCCATGCGCAAGCCATTGCGAAGGCGATCGATGCTCGCTTTGGCGATCTGGAAGGAGAGGATGGACAGCGTTTCCAGTCGCTCAGGAACAGGCTTCCGAGGCCGTAGGTGTGTGCCGAAGGGCCAGGACAGGCCTTCAGTCGGAGCGTCCGGGGCGGATCAGTTCCAGCACGCCGCGCACCGCCAAAGAGCCGCGACGAGGCACTTCGATCGTGGCAACCGACGGAAGTGCGGCGAGCGCGGCATCCGCGGAGTCAAACCCATTGCTCAGGTCAAGGGCGCGATCGAACCATGCATCCCAGCGGGGATCGAGTCGCCTGACCAGACGCCCGACCGGGATGAGCGGCTCCTCGCATCTGAGGCCCGTCAGAAGTTGGTACCCGATCTCAGCGACGGAGCGAACCTCGTCTTGGGCCGCATCGGCGTCGAAGCCGCACTGGCCCGACAGCGCCCGGCGGAGGCCATACAGTTCGATAATCAGCCGACCGTGCCGGTCCACGAGCACTTCGTTCAATGCGATCGGGCCGTGGCAGTGCCGATGCGCGTGGGCGTACCGGACCCCAAGGAGGATCTGGTTCAGCGCCGGCTCGAGTTCGAACGCGCTGAGTTGGCCATCCTTCTCTCGGAGGTGTCGGTCCAGCGTTCGCGTGCCGTCCGCGTCACCCGTGAACGGACAAACCGCCCACGGTGTGTCGGATTGATCGAACGCGAACTGCTCAATTTTGAGAAGATGCACCTCATCGAGCCGAGCGAGCGCCTCGACAGCGCCGAGAAAACGACGCCTCTCCGACCGCTGCCCGAACGACCCGAACCGATAGGCAACGTGGCTCCCGTGGTCCACCTCATGGAGGGCGAGCCATCGCTGGGCGAGCGCGCACGGCTCAAGTGTGCGGGTGAGCACATAGGGGCCGAGCATCAGTCGGTTTGTTTTGTCCAGCATGCAGGCAATCAGGGACCGGGCTTCGTTTTTTCGGTTCGAGCGGACTTCACTGGTGCTTCGTGCCCGAGCACCGCTGGCGAAGGCAACGGCACACTATCGGCTGCCCGTGAGAACTGCGGGGAGTTTAGGCGAACCTGTCCACCTAAACAACCGGTTACCCGTGCAGAAACCGATCATCGCGTCCCGAGTTTGCAGCGTCTGAACGGGGGAGCGCATTCACGATCGTGCCTTAGTTCTTGCCGTCACGAAACTTACGAATCTGCTCAAGCGTGCTGTCGAGTTGTTTACGGAGTAGCCGAACGCTCAGAAGCGATCGCACACGCGTCAGCAGTTCCAACCGGTTGACTGGCTTGGTGAGAAAATCATCGGCTCCTGACTCAACGGCGCGCTCGACATCCCCGACTTCGTTGAGCGCAGTCACCATGATCACGGGGATATCCCGGGTGCCCGGGTCCGCCTTCAACTTGGTGCAGAGTTGGAATCCGCTCATCCGCGGCATCATCACATCAAGAAGGATGATGTCCGGCCGCTCGCGATCGATCTCCTGCAAGGCCTCGACGCCGTCGCGCGCGGTGCGAATCGGGCAGCCAAGGTCATCGAGGTAGGCCTGCAGGAGTTCGAGGTTCTGCGAGTTATCGTCGACTAACAACACGCTGCCGGGTGTGGATGAGGCTCGATCGGGCACCTCGGCACGAGGGGACGCGTCGTTAGATGGGAGAGGTCCGGGCATCGTGTCCTCGGCAGGGTTGCCACATCGTACACGCGAAGCGCACCGGCCGGACGCGGCGGCATCATTGGGACGCGCCAGCAGAGTGCTTCCCTATGGTCAAGGGGTGAAGCATCGACCGGGCCGCTGCCGATGAACTGCGACCCGCGATTTTTGACCATTTTCACAAGGAGAGCACGGGATGCTCCAATCTGGCGTTCGGCCCCGCTGTGCTGCGGCGGTTTCGTTCCTTGCCGCGACGCTGCTTCTCTGCGCGGGCGCACTCGGCCAAGGGTCACTCGAGAGCCGTATTCGGGGGGCTCTTGAGAAAGCACGGCTCGGAAAGGCTGAAGTCGGCGTGTGCGTCGTGGATGCAGCAGACGGTCGCGAACTGGTCTCGATGTCCACCACAGGACAGCGCGAGCCTGTTCTCATTCCCGCATCAAATCTGAAACTGCTCACAACGGGTGCTGCTCTGGTGACGGTCGGGCCGGACTTTGAGTTTCGGACTCAGTTCGTTGTCCACGACAACCGCCTGTTCATCGAGGGCGCGGGCGACCCCGGGATGGCCGACCCTGAACTTCTGGCCAGGATGCACACGAGTGTCGAGCAGTTCCTCGACCGTCTTGCCGATTCGGTCGCGGCCGCTTCGGGCGACTCTCTCTTGGAGATCGTGGTCGACGACCGCGTCTTCGACCGGGAGAACGTGCATCCCCTCTGGCCCGAGGACCAACTGAACCGGGCGTACTGCGCGCCTGTCAGCGGCCTGAACTTCCATGCCAATATTCTGAACGTCTTTCCTGCCCCGGCGGCTCGTGCCGGCGACCCCCCCTCAGTCCGGACCGAGCCGGGAGCGCAATGGATCGAGTTTGACCGCCAGCGGTCCCGCACCGTCCGGGAGGGCACCACACAGGTGTGGATCGAGCGTGCCCCGACAGCATTCCGCTTCGCGCTTCACGGCACCGTCCGCAACGCGCCTACCGAGGCGGTCAGCGTGGCTCTCCGCGACCCCGCAGTGCTCTTTGCGCGGTTGCTGGCGGATCGCCTTGCAGCGCGGCTCAACTGCCCCCCCCCTTCCGTGCGCCTCGCGGAGCAGGATGAGCCGATCGCGTCCGCGCAGGCGGGTGCCGTCATCGCGGCGGTTGTACGCACGCCGCTCAGCGTGGTGCTCGAGCGCTGCAACGTCGACTCCGACAATCTCTACGCCGAGTGCCTGCTGAAACTGACGGGACACCAGGTCACCCACCAGCCCGGCTCGTGGGCCAATGGCGCGGCGGTCGTGCGCATGATCGTCAAGGATCGCATCGGCGCTGCCTACGCCGCAAGCCTGACCATCTCCGACGGATCCGGCCTTTCTCGCGGCAACCGCGTGACGCCGCAACTGCTCGCGCATTGGCTGGCCGACATCGCCTCCGACGATCGCATCGGTGAGATGTTTGTCCGATCAATGGCGGTCGCCAAAGAGAACGGTACCGTCAAGAATCGCTTCAGGGACAAGACGCTGGTGAACGAAGTCCGAGCCAAAAGCGGGTATATCCGCGCGGTTCGGTCGTTCTCGGGCTTGGTGACGGCGGCATCCGGCGGCGATTCGCTGGTGCAGGGGGAAGGCAAGCCGCGCCGCCTGGCATTCAGCATTCTCGTCAATGAAATCCCCTCGGGTGCCGATGCCCGCGCCAAGGAGTTCCACGAGAGCGTGGTCGAGATCATCGATGACTACCTGGCCGAGCGCGTCCGCGGCACCTCGCTCGCGGCTCCCCGCTGACTTTGCCCGGGAATTGATACCGCCCCGCCGTCCGCGGCGCGCCCACAATCCCCCATGAAGACTCTCTGCCCCGCGCTCGCGCTGCTGTTCATCGGGCTCCTGTGCGGCTGCGCATCTTCGGCGGCCGATGATCGGGTCCGCGCAGCCATCCTCGAGCCGGAATCACTCGTGCTGCTCCGAGGAAGCGGCTCCAAGGCAGGATGGTCCGACCTCGTCGCCTCGTGCGTGGAAGCGGACGCCGTGCTCATCGGCGAGTGCCACGGGCATGATGTTGGTCAGGCATTTCAGACCCTCCTCTTTCAAGAGATTCTCTCCGGATCGCCCAACGCCACCGCAGCGCTCGAGTTCTTCGAGCGCGATGAGCAGGCGGCGCTCGATGATTATCTGCGGGGCCTAACCGATGAGGCCGAGTTCCGGCGGGCGACGCATCGCACAGACAGCAACTTCACGTCCGGGCACCGGGCGATGGTCGAGGCCTGCAAGAGCGCTGGCAGGCCGGTGATCGCGGCGAACTCGCCGCGCAGGTATGTCCGGATCGCGCGGATCGACGGCTTTGAGCGTCTGGGCGCGCTCACGCCCGAGCAGCAGAGGCTGTTCATGGTGCCCCGGTCGATCCCGGAGGGCCGGTACCAAGACGAGTTCTTCAAGGTGATGGGCGCCGAAGACCTGCTGCCGCTCTCCGGAAATTTGCCAGAGGACTCAAAGGCCGGCGCGGCAAACGCGGAGCGTCGCCAGACCATCGAGGGCATGTTCCGATCGCAGAGTTTGTGGGACTGGACGATGGCGGACTCGGTGGCACGCGAGATGGACCGCGGCGGTCGGCCCGTGGTGCTGGTGGTGGGGCGCTTCCACATCGACCACGATGGCGGACTGGTGCAGGCGCTCCGTGCCATGCGTCCCGGAACGAGAATCGTCACCATCTCAAGTGTCAATGCTTGGTCGGAAGAGTTGCGCGAGGAAGATCGCGCGATCGCGGACTTCGTGGTGTACATCGGGAGCGAATGACACGCGGTCCTACATCAGCCCCGCCGTCTCCTCCAGCCCCAGCATCAGGTTCGCGTTCTGCACCGCCTGACCCGATGCGCCCTTGACAAGGTTGTCCTCCGCTGCGATGAGCACGATGCGACCGCCGATGACTCGCCCGTTGACATGCACCATGTTGGTCCGCTGCACATCGCGCAGCGTAGGTGCCTCATCGCGCACGACGATGAAAGGCTCTCGCTCGTACGCACTGCGCAGGCACGACTGCACCACTTCTGTGCTGAGCGCTTCGCCGCGGCCTGCGCGTTCGCTCGGCAACGCGTAGATCGTTTCCAGGATGCCTCGCTCCACCGGCAGGAGGTGCGGCACGAACAGCGGCTCACCCCACCCCAACGCACCGCCCGCCTCACAGCCCAGAGTGCGCAGTGTCTGCGCGATCTCCGGTTGGTGCCGATGGACACCGATGCCGTATGCCGAGTAGTTCTCGTTCGCCTCGGGGTAATGAAGGTTCTGCTTGGGCGACCGACCCGCGCCGCTCACGCCCGAAGCCGCATTGATGACCACCGAGCCCGGGTCGATCAGACCCGCTCGCAGCAGCGGGATCAGCGCGATCGCCGCGGCGGTCGGGTAGCACCCCGGATTCGCGCAGAGTTCCGCCTTGCGGACATCTTCGCGCGCCCACTCCGTCAGCCCGTACACCGCACGGACGAGGTTTGCCGGATCGGTGTGCGGGTGGCCATAGGCCCGCTCGTAGACAGACGCATCGCGGATGCGGTACGCCGCGGAAAGATCCACGACCTTCACGCCCAGCGCGAGCAACGCGGGCGTGTGCTCCATCGCCGCCTCGTGCGGCAGGCAGAGAAACGCCAGGCGACATCGGGCGGCGATTCTCGCGGCATCGATCGGCTCGCATTCGCCCCGGGAGTGAGCACCCAAACGGTGGGCCAGCCGCGGAAACTCCTCATCGATCCGTGGCGCGGGGACGCGCGCGGATGCCAGATAGTCCAGCCGCATCGAGGGATGACGTGCGAGTATTTCGACCAGTTCCAGGCCGGTATACCCCGTCGGGCCGACAACGGCGACAGGGACGTGGTCGGTGGATCGCCAAGGGGCGGAGGACTTGCTCATGCGGTGATTGTTGCACAGCGCGCGCCCAACGACCGATCAATGCTCTCCCCCGACCTAGGATGACCCCATGTCCTCACTGCTCCCGATGCTGGCCACGATCCGCGACCTCCTGCTCGTCATTCTTGGCTTCAGTTTGATCGTCGTTGTTCACGAACTCGGGCACTTCCTTGCGGCGAGATGGGCGGGGGTCCGAGTGCAGGCATTCGCCGTCGGGTTCGGGCCGGCGATCGTGTCGTACCGCAAGGGCCTCGGGGTGCGGAGGGGCTCGAGCGAAGCCGGGTACAACCGGATGCTCCGACAGTCGCCAGCCCCTGGCAGCCCCGGTGTGGGAGGAGTCAGCCCGACGGAGTATCGCCTCAACGCGCTGCCCTTTGGCGGCTACGTCAAGATGCTGGGGCAGGACGACGTGAACCCGGCATCCACGAGCACAGAGCCTGACTCATTCCAGACGTGCCCTGTGTGGAAGCGGATGGTCATCATCTCCGCCGGGGTGGTGATGAACGTGCTGCTCGCCGCAGCGCTGTTCGTGGGCGTGTTCATGGTCGGACTGAAGACGGAGCCGGCGATCATCGGATCGGTGCTCCCCGACAAGCCCGCGGCGGTGGCGGTCGCCGTAAACGCGGTGGAAGCGGGCGTGACCGAGCCCGGTCTGCAAGCGGGCGACAGGGTCCTCGCCATCGATGGCGAGCGACCGGCCAAGTTCCAAGACCTGGTCCTGGCCGCGGCGATGGCGCGGGGGGGCCAGCCGGTGACGCTTAGCGTGCAGCGCGAAGGCGTGGATCTGCCCTTGCGCTTTGAGATCAGGCCCGAGGTCGATGCGGCCTCTCGCCTGCAGATGCTCGGTGCCGGGCCTTTGATGTCGAACCGGCTCCCTGATGCACGCACCGAGGCGGAGCGCAAGCAGTTCGCAGCCGTGGCGACGGCGATGGGTGTTCCTGGACTCGAGCCGGGCATGACGCTCAAGAGAGTCAACGGCCTGCCCGTAGAGTCCTCGCACGACCTTGCCCTTGCGGCGAGGCAATCTGACGGGCAGCCGATCCCGGCACACTTTGAGCGCGATGCGAAGCACGGCGGCGGCGAGGTCGAGATGACTTTGCTCCCGCGACCGGAGTTGATGAGCGCGACGTTCCGCGTCAGCGCGCCGGGTGCCTCGGAGGTTGTAACGGGTGAAGCCGACCACCTAGTGGGATTGGTTCCGGTGCTGCGCGTGGCGGCGGCAGGGGAGGCGGCAATCAAGGCGGGCCTTGCGACCGGGGATATCTTCTCTCTCCTGGGCACGGCGGAGTGGCCCAGCACCCTCGAGGGAATACGCCAGATCCGCGCGAGCAAGGGAGAGACCATCCGCGTCTCGGTGGTGCGCGAGCAACCGGACGGGACGTGGAAGGACTTCGACCTTGGCAGCGTGCCGGTGAGCGCGGCGGGCACTATCGGCTTCACCGCCGGTGACTCGGCACGCTTCGCGCCATTTGTGGCGGGCTGGCCGACGTTCGCACCCGCAAACGCTGGCGATTCGGTGCCCAGCGGGGGAATGCTGCGGCTTATGCCCGGCAGCAGCGTACGCGCGGTTGGCGGAACCGCTGTGCGAACACTCGCCGACGCTCGAACCGCTCTGATCGCCGGCACGAACGACGCCTCCGACATCGGTGTGACGGTGGGCTTGGAAGTGGTACTCCCCGAGCCCGCAGCCGCGGGCGGTGTGCGAGTGGAGCGGCTCGATTGGTCGATCACAGGTGAAGAAGCCGGACAGTTGCAGTCGCTCGGGTGGGACAGCCCGTTGCCCGAGGACCTCTTCGTCCCTGAGACCACGCTGCTGCGCGCTAGCGGCCCTCTCGACGCCATCGGCATGGGCCTGCGCGAGACCAAGAGCGTGATGCTCACGACCTATCTCACTCTGGCTCGCCTCTTCCAGGGCACCGTCAAAGTGACGCACCTCAAGGGACCGGTCGGGATCGCGCACGTCGGCACGCTGCTGGCCGGTCGCGGCTGGGACTGGCTGTTCTTCTTCATGGCGCTCATCAGCGTGAACCTCGCCGTCATCAACTTTCTGCCGATCCCGATCGCCGACGGCGGGCACATGGTGTTCCTGATCTATGAGCAGGCAACGGGCAGGCCGGTCTCCCCGCTGGTACAGAACGTCGCAGCACTGGTCGGGGTGGTGCTGCTGGCATCGATGTTCCTGATCGTCACGTTCAACGACCTGCGGGCCCTGCTCACCGGTTCAACCTGATACAACGAGCGACATGAACGTGCTCGGTCTGCTGATGCTGCTCGGCGCGGGGCTGGTGCTGTTTGTGCTGGCGGTCATCTGCGTGACCGCGTGGACGCTCACCCATCCGGCGCGCCGCTCCTACGCGTGGGCGGTTGCACGCGGCGTGCCCGGTGACCCATCGGAGGTGCGGCTGCCCGGCATGGGCAGGGTTGAGTTCTCGCAGTGGTTCCTGCGGTCGCGCGGGCGGGACCTGCCGGTGTGGGATATCGCGGGCTTTGCCACCGCCGGGCCGGTGGCCATCGTCACGCACGGGTGGGCGGATTCGCGCGTCGTGGTGCTGTCGCGCCTGCCCGCGCTCCTCCCCCACTGCCGTCGCGTGGTCGTGTGGGACCTCCCCGGGCACGGCGATTCGCCCGGGTGCTGCACGCTCGGAACACGCGAGGTCGAGGATCTGGAACGGCTGCTGGAGGAGGTCGGCACGGGCGCGCCGGTGATTCTCTATGGCTCATCGCTCGGCGCGGGGCTATCGATTGTCGTGGCCGCCGCCGCCGGAGCAGCATCGCCCATTGTCGGCGTCATTGCCGAAGCGCCCTACCGCGTGCCGCGGGTGCCGGCGGAGCGTGTGCTGGCCGCTCGCGGCCTGCCGTGGCGATGGAACCTGCCGCCGGCAATGGCGGGACTGGGGCTTTGGTTGGGGCACGGCCTGTCGTGGGCGGGACGCGGGAGCGCAGGAGGGTTTGACCGCGCTGCGCACGCCGCAAACCTGCGCGTGCCGCTGCTCGTGCTGCACGGGACCGAGGACGAGGTGTGTCCAGTTCAGGACGGGCGTGCAATCGCCGCGGCCGTGCCCGCGGGTCGTGGCCGCATCGTCGAGATCGCGGGCGCTGCGCACAACAATCTCTGGACGGATGAGCGGTTCATCCCGGTGTGCGAGGAAGCGGTGGCAGAGTTTGTGAAAAGCACCGTCCTGAAGGGCGGCGCATGAAAAAGCCTCGGCCGTGGATGACGGTCGAGGCTCGGGGCTTGCATGGCTAAGTGGCGGACGGCTTACTCGTCGCCGGGGCCTTCGTCGTCATCCTCGGACACGGCGACCGCGATGGCCGGGGCGGTGGCCTTGGCGGCGAGCACGCCGCGCCGGACCTCGTCGAACAACTCGGCGTTGTCCTTCAGGTATCGCTTGGCGTTCTCGCGCCCCTGCCCGAGGCGGACATCGCCGTAGGTGAACCACGCTCCGCTCTTGTCGATGACCTTGGCGTCCACGGCCATGTCGAGCAGGTCGCCGGAGGTCGAGATGCCCTCATCGAACATGATGTCGAACTCGGACTCGCGGAAGGGCGGGGCGACCTTGTTCTTCACGACGCGGGCGCGGACGCGGTTGCCCACCGCGACATCGCCTTCCTTGATGGAACTGATGCGCCGGATATCGATGCGGATGGAGGCGTAGAACTTCAAGGCCCGGCCGCCGGGGGTGGTCTCGGGCGAGCCGAACATCACGCCGATCTTCTCGCGCAACTGGTTGATGAAGATGACGGTGCAGTTGCTGCGGGCGATGACGCCGGTGAGTTTGCGCATCGCCTGCGACATAAGCCGGGCCTGCAGGCCCATGACCGCGTCGCCCATCTCGCCCTCGATCTCGGCACGCGGGATGAGCGCGGCGACCGAGTCGATGACGATCACGTCCACGGCGTTGGAGCGGACCAGCAGTTCGCAGATCTCCAGGGCCTGCTCGCCGTTGTCGGGCTGGGAGACGAGGAGGTCGTCGATGTTCACGCCCAGGCGGCGGGCCCAGGTCGGGCTGAGCGCGTGCTCGGCGTCGATGAACGCGGCGACGCCGCCGGCCTTCTGCGCCTGCGCGGCGACGGTGAGCGCGAGCGTGGTCTTGCCGGAGGACTCGGGGCCGAAGATCTCTACGATGCGCCCGCGCGGGATGCCCTTGCCGCCCAGGGCAAGGTCCAGCGAGATCGCGCCCGTCGAGATGCCCGGGATGTTCAGGTAGGCCTTCTCATCGAGTTTCATGATCGAGCCCTTGCCGAAGGTCTTCTCGATCTGGCCGACAGCGACCTCCAGCGCCTTGGCCTTTTCCTTGGAGATGGGCGCAGGGCCGGCGGCGGACGCGGGCTTGGCGGGCTTGGACTCAACTTCGACGGTGGTGTGATTGGACGATGCGCGGGCCATGAAGGCCCTCCTTTCTGATGCCGGTCGTGGCTGGCATCCGAGTTCCCCGGAGGGGACGGAGCCAGGCGAGCCGGGTCCCAGCGCGGGGTCCGGGGCTCCCACTGCGTGGGAGCGTGTCCGGGTCGGGGGCGGCGCTGGACGCGAGCCCGACAAGGCCGGAGTATACCAAGCACCAAACACCTTTGTCAATGTTTGGGCTTTGAGGGGATATTTATTGTGGAAAAGTACGGAAGTCTTGTTGTTGTAAGGTCATACGACCTTGGCCCGGTTTGCCTAGGGAGGAATCAAAGAGAAAACTGCTCCGAAAAAACTCTGGTGAACACTCGCGGCCGGCATCCGTGCCTGCGCGGTCCCCATCGGCACAACGGTGCGGCATGGCGCGGCAACAATCCTGCCTGAGTTCGTGCAAATACAAATGAACGCGGTACACGGGGCGGGAGGAAACAAGGAGAGGACCATGCACATGAAAACAATCGTTCGGAACTGTGCGATCGGCGCTGCGCTCATCGGGATCGGCGCGGCGAGCACGCTTGCGCTCCAGCAGCCCGAGGTCGGCAGCACACCGCCGCCGATGCCCGACTTCTCGAAGGTGACCAAGAAGGACCTGGGAATGATGATGGAGCAGATGCACGGGCCGGCGGAGGAACACAAGGCTCTCGAACCGCTCATCGGGAAGTCCAAACTCGAGAGCAGCCTGAATGTCGGGCCGGGCGTGCCGCCAATCGTCGGACACTACGAGGGCAGTGCGGAGTGGATCCTGGGCAAACGGTTCGTGCAGGTGCGGACGGTCCCCGCACCCGGCGAGGAGTTCAAGGCCGAGAGCCTGAGCATCTATGGCTACGACACCCGCGTGAAGAAGTACTTCTGGATCGGGATCGACACGATGGGCACCTACAGCGTGACCGCCTTTGGCGATTACAATGCGGCCAAGAAGCAGTTCACGCTGATGGGCGAGAACGAGGAGCCGGGCATGGGCAAGATTCCGTTCCGCAACGTCATCACCGTCAAGGACGATGGGACGTTGGAGTCGATGATCGACTTCAAGATGCAGGGCACTGAGGACTGGATGAACGTGGCGACGATGAAGTGGTCGAAAGTGAAGTGATACGGGTGCGGGCCGGGCGCGTGGGATAGGAGAGTCGCCTCCCATCGGATACGCTTGGGGCCTCGATCCCGGCCCTTCCCGGAGGCTCCATGTCCATCGCTCCACCCAACGCGCCCGGCGCTGGTCCGACACTGCGACAGTTGGCGGACCAGTTCCTCGGGATTGAGGCGACAATCCGCCTTGGTGGCGGTGCCAAGGCGATCGACCGCCAGCACGAGAAGGGTCGGCTGACGGCGAGGGAGCGGGTGGCGTTGCTTGTGGACGGGGAGAGCACTCCACTCCCCCGCTCTGGAGAGCGGGGCCACCAAGAGCGGGGCCACCAAGAGCGGGGCCACCAAGAGCGGGGCCACCAAAGCAAGGTGCCGGAACACCAGGACAACTTCACCGAGATTGGTCTCTGGGCCGCGTGGGGAATGTACGAGGAGCACGGCGGCGCGCCCGCGGCCGGGGTCGTCACCGGCGTGGGCCTCGTGCAGGGCCGCCGATGCATGATCATCGCGAACGATGCGACGGTGAAGGCCGGCGCGTTCTTCCCGATGACGTGCAAGAAGATCATCCGGGCGCAGATGATCGCGCAGATGGCGCGCCTGCCGCTGATCTATCTGGTGGATTCGGCGGGGGTGTTCCTGCCGCTGCAGGAGGATGTCTTCCCGGACACCGACGACTTCGGACGGATCTTCCGCAACAACGCGGTCATCAGCGCGGAGGGGATCCCGCAGATCGCGGCGATCATGGGGTACTGCGTCGCGGGCGGCGGCTACTTGCCCGTGCTGTGCGACACGCTGTTGATGACCGAGGGCAGCGGGTTGTACCTCGCGGGGCCCGCGCTGGTGAAGGCGGCGATCGGGCAGGTAGTGACGGATGAAGAACTTGGCGGGGCGACGATGCACGCGGCCATCAGCGGGACCATCGACTTCAAGGAGAAGGACGATGAGGCGTGCATCTGGCGATTGCGCGAGTTAATGGGGAAGTACGGAGAAGGGAACAGGGAGTTGGGGGAGCAAGGGATCGAAAAAAGACGTTTCGCGCAGTCGTATCACGGCGGCGACAAGACTTACGACTTCTTCACCGACAAGCCCGGTACGCAGTACGAGGTGCGTGACGTCATCGCAGCGATCGTGGATTCGCGGAATGAGAACGGCACACTTGCATCGGACTTCGACGAATACAAGGCCGACTACGGCCCGTCCATCGTCTGCGGGTACGCCAAGGTTGGTGGGCTGGCCTGCGGCATTGTCGCCAACCAAAAGATCATCACACGGACTGGGGCTGGCGCGGTGCAGTTGCCGGGCGTGATCTACCACGACTCGGCCGACAAAGCCGCGCGGTTCATCATGGACTGCAACCAGCGGAAGGTCCCGCTGGTGTTCCTGCACGACACGACCGGCTTCATGGTCGGCAAGGAGAGCGAGCAGCACGGCATCATTCGCGCTGGCGCGAAGATGGTCAACGCGATGAGCAACTGCATCGTCCCCAAGATCGTCGTCATCACCGGTGGCTCCTACGGCGCAGGAAACTACGCGATGTGCGGCCGCGGATTTGATCCGTTCATCACGCTCGCCTGGCCGAGCGGCAAGTGCGCCGTCATGGGCGCGAACCAGGCGACGGGCGTGCTGACGACGATCGAGGAGGCGAGCCGGAAGCGTAAAGGCGAGGCGATCGACGAAGAGACCCACAAGGCGATCTATGCCGCGGTGCACGCCAGCTATACCCAGCAGGCCGATATCCGCCACGGCGCAGCACGCGGCTGGCTGGACCGCATTATCGAGCCCCACCGCACACGCGAGGAACTCATCGCGGCCCTCCAGATGACGGAGAACTGGGACTACTCGCGCCCGTTCAAAACCGGCGTCCTCCAGACCTGAGCATGGCACCCGCATTCCGCCGCATCGACTTCGACGAGATCGACTCTACGAGTCTTCATGCACGCCGCCTTCTGAATCGCGGCGAGGCCGATCCTGCGCGGGTTGTGATCTCCGCCGCCGTTCAGACCGGCGGGATCGGCCGCATGGGCAAGCCCTGGTCCAGTCCGCGCGGGGGCCTGTGGTTCACACTTCTTTGCACACCCGCCCGCCCAATGCCAGGCTTGGTAGATGGCCTGGGCCTGCGCATCGGCGTCGCTATCACCGAAGCGCTCCGCGCTGCCGTCGGCCGCCAGTTTGCCGGTCGTCTCAAACTCAAGTGGCCCAACGATGTCCTGATCGAGGGCAAGAAAGTCTGCGGCGTGCTGACCGAGACCGCCGGCGCGGGCGACGCCTTCCGGGTCCTCATCGGCGTGGGCGTGAACCTGAACCTTGATCTGGCCGCCCTGCCCGAGCACCTCCGCGCCAGTTCAACCACGATTCGCGACCTGCTCGGCCGCGACCTCGACCCTGAGCCGCTGCTTGCCGACCTCATCGCGCGAATCGGAGAAGCGGTCGATGCACCGTGGCCCGACACCGCGCTCATCAAGCGTGCCAACGCGATGCTCCACGGCATCGGCGATGAGCACCTCGGAGTTCTCGAAGATGGCACGGCGGATTTCGGGCTCCTGCTCGGGCTCGACGGCCGCGGCGTGCCGCTCGTCCGCACATCGCGCGGGATGGGCCGGCTTCCCTCTACCCCGGTGTGACGCTCTCAAAAACAACACCGCCGACGGAGGAGCCGCCGGCGGTGCAGAGATTCCAACTGCTGATCGCGATTCGGCTCACCGCTCGCAGGAGCAGTGAACTCGGATCAGACCATGTCCTTCAGGCCCTTGAGGGGGCGGACCTTGACGACGGTGCGGGCCGGCTTGGCCTTCACGGTCATCATCTCGCCGGGGGCGAAGGGGTTGGGCTTGGTGGTCGCCTTGGTCGCGGGCTTGTAGATCGACTGGACCTTCATCATGCCCGGGACAACAAACACGCGGGGCTTGCCATCGGACGGCTTGGCCAGATCCGCGGCCATGATGTTGCCGAGGACTTCGAACACGCCGGCAACCTGCTTGCGGCTGAGTTCGGAATGCTCCGCGATCATGTTGTAGAGCTCGCTCTTCTTGCGGGGCTTGCTCGACTGAGCGATCTTTGCGGGTTTCTTTGCTGCCTTGGACGTCTTTGCGGTCTTCTTTGCCATTCTTCTTCTCCAAGAAAAAGGTCTTGATTGAACCGGTTGCTCCATCAACCGGGGCGTGGTTGTACACCAGATCGGCTGATACTTCAACTCTGCTGTTGTGGAAAACCACGGTTTTCCACGCAGAAGAGCATCATCACCGGCTCCGAGCCATCGAATTTCAAGCCAATCACTGCGTTTCCATCCCCATCGCGACGGCCAGTCCGCGCGTCACGGTCGACCGCACATTGGCCCATCGAGCAGCCCCGCCGCGCACGATTGCCTGGTTTATTTCGATCTCGATGCCACGATAGCAATCGGGCTGAAACCGGCCTCGGAGGCTGGTTGTGTGGCCATCAGAATTTCCGCGGTAGGGGTAGTTCATCCGCACCCGAAGGCCCGGGTCCGTAGCCCGGATCGCCTCGCGCCAGGCCGCCGCGAGCATCCGCTCGGCGCTGCGCCGCGGGTCATACAGCAAGCCAATGTCCGCATTCCTGCGAATTCCGGCCAAAATCGGCGTAAAACTGTGAACCGATATGTGGACAACTTTTCCGCGGCGTCGCGCCTGCGCCCCGACTGCCTTCATGACCTGCTCGCGAAACGGGTGATAGTGCTCCTCCAGCAGCTGCTCCCGAGCTGGCTCGGAAAACCCACCGGAAACCCCGGAAAATACCCGCGGGTGGCCAGGCGATCGATTGAGATCGACGACAAGCCTGGAGGTGGTAGCAAAGTACAGCGGGGCATTGAGCTCGCACGCCATCTGACGGGCCAGCTCCAAAGCCCCGGGATCCCAGCCGCGGTGCGTTGCAAGCAAGCCTGCAATCGGCGCAAAGGCCCGGGAATGCTTCCGGGGAACTCGGTTCCCGCCATGCTCACAAGTCAAGATGAGGGCATCAGTTCTGTGCTGCACCGAACTGCCTCTTGCTCTGAATGCACCCACAGAGCTCGCCATAGATGCGCCGGAGTTCCTCACGCGCGACCGGCCCTGCAAGGTTTCCCAAGGCCGCGGCGATGCGATCCGAAAGGGTTCCGTGTTTCAGAATGTACTCAAGCGCCGCCAGCCTCCCCTGCCCGAACCGCACTCCGGATTGCTCCAGCATTCGCTCCCAGAGTTCATCCGCCCGGCACGCCCCGGAGGCTGAGTAACCCAGTGCCGCGAGATACGCCGGGTCATCGATCACAGCACGCCCGGCTGCACGGATGGTGCCATCGAGTACCCGCACGAGCGGATCGATCGGCCATCGCTGCTGCGCGGCGAGCGAACACGGACCCTCCGCGACCAGCCATTTCAGCACGGCGACTATGCCTTGCACGATGTCGAGATCCGCACGTGGGCATTCCTGCACATCCATCACGCGGATCTCGATCGAGCCGCGGTCAAAGCGGGCGATCGCTCCGCGTGAGTTCATCCATTCGGGCTTCATCAGCCCCGCGTCGTCAAGCCTCCCAACGTCGCGTGCAATCGGTTCCATGATGAGGCTTTGGTAGTCCGCCTGCGTGTACACCGGTTCGGGAATCACGCGGCCCGAGAGCGTTGGCACCGCGGCCTGATTGTGGCGATAGACCTCCAGACGGTTGCAGGCCGTGCCTGTCAGCCTGCCATCCATGACGGGGCTCGATGCACAGATCGCCGGAAGCAGCGGCAGCACCAGACGTACCGCCGCGTGCAACCTGCCGAACTCCTCATCGCCCGAGAAGGGCAGGTTCAGATGCACCGACTGCAGGTTGGCCCAGCCATGCCGGTAGCAGTTGAAGAGGCGATGGAAGTTGGCGTAGACCTCGCCGTACTCGTGCGGCCAAAGCGTGGTCTCCTTGGCGGGGTCCATCCAAGGGTGCATCGCTCCCGGCATGATGTACACGGGCCCGCCGCCCCACCCCCCCTTCCCCGAAAGTCCGCCGCCGATCGCGTTGATCTCATCAACGTTGGCGGCAAAGCCCTTCGCGGCCTCATCAAGGTCTGCGGTGGGAGATGTCGTCTTCAGTTCGATCACATGCGCCACAAGCTCGTTCGACCACGAGATCCCATGCGCCGCCTCCAGTTCCCCGGTGATCTCGCCTGCGCGGGCCTGCAGCGTCCGATCCGCCACAGGCGCAACGTCAAGCGTCGCGGCGTCGACCAGCATGTACTCAAGTTCAACGCCGAAGGCCTCGAAGAGTCGCAGTGACACGGAGAGTTTCCTCAAAGGTGACTGATGGATGAACGGTGAGCAGCCGGTCGAGCGATCATGCTTTGGCGGTTCCCTCTCGGCGCGCCCGCATGCGATCCAGGAAGACCTGCATGATGCGGTGATACAACTCCTTGCCCATGATGCGGTCCTCGTAGCCCGAGTCCACATTGGGGTTGTCGTTGACTTCGATCACATACACCTTGCCGTCGACCTGCTTGACGTCCACGCCGTACAACCCATCGCCGATATGGCTCGAAGCCCGCACCGCGGCGGAAACCACGCGTTTGGGCCAAAGTTCTTCAGGGATTGCCTCAACCTTGCCGAACTCCCGCTCGCCGGATCGCGAAGTCGAAACGATCTGCCAGTGGCCCTTGGCCATATGGTACTTGCAGACAAACAACGCCTTGCCGTCGAGCACTCCGACGCGCCAGTCATACTCGGATGGCACGAACTCCTGCGCGATGATCAGGTCGGACCCCTCCAGCAGTTCGCGCGTCTGCTGCTCAAGCATCGCCGGATCGGTGGCCTTCACGACTCCCTGACTGAACGCTGAGTCGGGCTGCTTGAGCACACAGGGAAACCCGACATACAGAGGGATGTCCTCGATATTGTCCTTGTGCGCGATGAACGTCCGCGGATGACCAATGTCGTATCGCTCCAGCATCTCGGCCAGAAACACCTTGTTGGAGCAGCGGACAATCGACTCGGGGTCATCCATCACAACCAGACCTTCCGCCGCGGCACGGCGCGAGAAACGGTACGTGTGGTGGTTGACTTTGGTGGTCTCCCGGATGAACAGCCCATCGAACTCGGCAAGGCGTGCGTAGTCATCGCGCCCGATGATCTCGGCGTCGATGCCGAGCTCCTTGGCCGCGCGGACGAACTTGTCGATCGCGCCGTCGTTCGAGGGCTTTGAGCGCTCCTCAGGGTTGTAAAGGATCGCCAGGTCATAGCGGGAGATGCTGCGTGGGCCTGATGATCGCCGCTTGCCCGAAAAGTACTCCTGCGCAACATCAAGCAGGAACGCGCGGTGCTCCTGCGGCACATCGCCCACCGGGATCGGCGCGATGCTCTGGAGTCGCCACCCCTCATCCTTGACAAACTGCGCACGCACCAGCGGTGCCGGGAAGAGATTGAAGAGTTTCAGAGCCAGCCGGTCATATCGCTTGGCGACATTGCGGCCGAAGTAAATGGAGAGTGTGAACTCCTCCGCGCCCAGGTGCGCAAGGCTCGCCTGGATCAGTTCGTCAAGGTCATCATCGGCCAGCCGCATCATCGTGGGCGACTTGAGATCCTGGATCGTGGTAATCGATGGCATGGGTCGGTGGCCGCGTGCCTCTGCGAGCAGCGACACGTAGTACCCAACCGACTGATAGCGATACGACTTGCACAGGTTGAAGACCTTGGCTCCGCGCAGCTCGCTGTAGCGGGTATCCGACACGTACGAGCGCGCCGCCACGACATCGACCCCGGGCACATGCAGGGGCCATTTGTCCGGATTGTTCACGACGATCAGGATCGCCACAGACCACCCTCGTTTGCCGGATTCTGGGGCTTGCCCGGCGGCAGATTCAGCGGCCGCTTGCGGCCCGCCCCTCCCTCGGTTCGTTCTTCGCCCGTTCGACCGCCGTCCGCGAGCCCATCCGCGTCGTCCGTTTCCCCCGCCGCGGGCGTGCGGCGAGGTTCGATCACCAGCAGGTCGGCATCGTGCGTGAGGATGCCAAGCAAAATGGCGTTCACGAGCCGGTCGATGTCGACAACATACTGAAGCCCCTGAAAGGCCGGATTCGGGTGCATCGGATCGGCCACCAACACCGTGCGGTCCTCCTTGTCGTATCCGCACAGCACGACAAAGTGCCCCTGAGGGTCTCCTCGAATGTCATCATCATCCATGTTCATGCCGTGCTCACGCATCGCACGATACAGGAACGTCGAGCAGAGCCCGGTGATGATCGGCGTACCGCGGTTGAGGAACTTGCGGATCAACTTGGTCGTGAGGTCTTCAAACTCGATCTCGCCGCCCGCGGTCAGGAACTCGAGGTACGCGCGGTGAGCACGCTCCGTCCGTGTGCCGACCTTGATCCTCTCGCGCTCGCGCAGCCGCGCGGCCATCCCCTCTGCTGATAAGATGAACCAAGTGGGGTCAAAGACCTCGACGTTCCATGTAAAGAGCTTGACGTCGTAGCCCCGGTCGAGGGCGTGCCTCGCCAGGTACGGGGCATAGGTGCCGCCGTGCTCAAGCCGCTGCACCTCGCCGATGATCTGCTCAAGCGGCAGCACATCCCCGTGATACCGATAAATCGCGTGCAGACACGTCGGTCCGCACGTCGTGTCGTCGGGCTGCGGCAGGATGTCGAGCTCGAGACGCTGCTTCATACACTACTGCGATCGCCTCTGAACTCCCGCCCCGCGGTTCGCCGCCGAGCGTGTAGAAACGGACGGAAATCACGGTCGCCCGAGAGGAGTCGTAGCAGGCGCGAGTATAGTCTCCGGCGGCCGCACCTGGAGCCCCTGCCACCATGCCTCCCATCCCCTCCATTCCCGACGTGGTGCCACCCACCGGCGATGCTGCCGCGCTCCCCGACATTGCTCCCCAATCCGGTCGGTGCGTGCTGCTCGCCGCGTTCGACATTGCCGCTTCGATCGATCTCGATCTGGCCCAGCAGTTGATCACCGATGCCAAGGAACGGGTGGCGGTGCGGCACTCGCGCAAGGCCCCACCGTATTTCACCTATACCCCCCCGCCCCTGCGCATCGTCCGCTCGGCCCCGGTGCTCCGGGCGGGGGACTTCTCGACCCTGCCCACGGTCGAGCTCGTGGTCTTCGATTTCGGAGCGGTCTCCGTTCGGTTCCGGATCGATGTCGACGGATCCTGCTCCCGCCTCTTGGCTCTCTCGGAGGCCGTGTTCGACAACGCCGCCATCCACGAGGAAGCTCGCCGCCAGGTGGAGCAACTGCTCAACGCGCTGTCACCCGCGGTCCGGTCGCCGCGGATCGACGGACGGATCGAGGATTACGTGATCTTCCACGTGGGTGCGCTCGCGGGTGGCGCGGCTCCGTCATCGCTGCTTTCCGAGCATCCTGTGTTCCTCGCGCAGGTACTGCGAGCCGAGACCGGCCCCCTTTCCAGCGATGAGGCGAGCGATGCCCTGGCCTGCCGGATCGTGTACAGCCCCTCGGATGCAGTGCTGATCGACTGGAACGGCGCCATCGTGCTCGATGCCGAACTCGACGATGCACTCACGGTGCTTGAGTTTGCAAACGTGCAGCTTCTGGAGTTGAGGTTCCTCGATGATCGTCTGGACACCCAGCTCGAACAGTCATTCGACGCCCTCTTACGCCAGGAGGGTCGTCGCCGATGGCTGATCCTGCCGCCGCCCGTTCGAGACCTGGCACGCATCGGCAGGCTGCAGGTCGACAGCGCCCTGCTGTTTGAGAACGTGAACAACGCGCTGAAGCTGATCGGTGATCAGTATCTAGCCAGGCTGTACCGCCTCGCGGCAACCCGCTTCCACCTGCCGGAGCGGGAT
>CAYMWG010000001.1:0-42259 GCA_964393765.1 uncultured Phycisphaeraceae bacterium | reverse complement strand
CTTGGTCTGATTCTGGGTATTCATGTGATAACTCCTAAATACAGCCGCGAGCGGACTCACATACTTCACGGGGATGTCTTACAAAACTATCTGCTTGAAGCGACATGGCGATGAACGCCAGATGAACCCGGCCTCATTGTGCGTCTGAACTGCTCTTGTGCGCGACGTTGTCAATCACTTCAAGTTCAACGGGCCGCGGCGACCTGTTCGTTCGCCGCGCCCTTGCATCCAAAGTCCCGAAGTTCACGGGACGAAGCGAAATCGATTCGTGCGTTCAACCACGCGATCTTGATCAGCGGTTGCTGGAACCCGACGAACCGCCCTGGCTTGCACCCGAACCGCCGGCGGACCTTCCGCTCTGGCTGCCGCCACTCTGACCGCCCTGGCTTCCTTGGCCGCCACTGCGGCTGCCGCCTTGACTGCTCTGGCTTCCGCCCGGACGATTCTGATTGGTTTGGCCGCCGGCGCCACCGGACTGAGAGCCGCCCTCGTCATTCTCGGAGCCAGCAGACATTGTCTGCTCATCGCGATCCTGCCCCTCCTCACCGCCACGCTGCCGATCCTGATCCCAAGTCTTGCTGCCAGCCTGCGAGCCAGTCGAGCCAGTCGAGCCGGTCGAGCCGGTCGAGCCGGTCGAGCCGGGGGTGCGTGACGTTGATCCGGTCTTGTTGCCACCCTGATTACCTGTGTTCTGAGGCATTGTCCGATCCTTGCTGGGCGCTTCTGCCCGTAAAGAAAAACAGTTGCTGAGGCGCTCGCACCTCGTCGAGTCTTGCCAAATGTCACTCGGATGCACGCGGTGTCAGTGAATACGACGTAAAACCGGGTTCATTCCTGCTTCGAGTTTCGCAGGGACATTGACCTCCCTCACACGAGTTGCCGTCAGACACTCGCACTTGCGGACATTTCGATCACGCTTGTCAGCCGCTTTCACAACAGATGAGTTACGGAACCTTCTCGCGGGGCACGCCTTCCCCGCGTTTGGGCCACCGCGCATACGCTGGAATCGTGAACCCGCAAGACGATTCACAAAGCACCCCGCCCGCCGATGCCGCTTCGGCCGGAGGCGTGACGCGTCTGCTCAAAGCCGCGTCCCAGGGGGATCGCGATGCGCTCGAGCAGTTGCTCGCAACGGTTCATGGCGAGTTGCGAGCGATCGCGCAGGCGAGGATGAACCACGAGCGGCCCGGCCACACCCTCCAGGCCACGGCGCTCGTGAACGAGGCGTATTTGCGACTGCTCGGACGGGGCGGTATCGAATGGGACGGCCGGAAGCACTTCTTTCGGGCCGCTGCGGAGGCGATGCGAAAGATTCTCATCGATCACGCCCGGGCGCGCAACGCGGCCAAGCGGGGCGGGGGCACAGCCGAGGGCCACGGCCGGGCCGGGCACGCTGCGCTGTCGATCACTTCCGTGGCCGACCTTGCCTCGGATGTTGACCCGGACGGAATCCTGGCCTTGGACGAGGCGATCCTGCGCCTGGAGGATGTGGATGCGCAGGCCGCGTGGGTGGTCCGGCTGCGCTTCTATGCCGGGCTGACTGAACGATCGGTGGCGGAGGTTCTGGAAATCTCAGAGCGAACCGTGCGGCGGAACTGGGTGTTTGCGCGGGGCTGGCTTCGCGATGCGATCGAGCGGGAAGGGTGGTAGGAGCGCCGGATGGACACTTCGCTGGACGCCAGGGCCAGGCTCATTTTCGACGAGGCGATAGACCTGCGCGACGAGGATCGATCCAGCGTCATCGCGCGCGCTTGTGGCGACGACGTTGCGCTGCGCCAACGGGTCGAGGCGCTGATCGCCGCCGCGGAGAAGCAGGATGGCTTTCTCGGCGATCCGACCTTGGGCTCCGGATCGCTCTCGGGCGATGGTCGGTCCGCCGAGCAGCCCGGCACGCTCATTGGTCCCTACCGGCTGCTGGAACGCATCGGGGAGGGCGGGTTCGGCGCGGTGTTCATGGCCGAGCAGTCATCGCCGGTCCGCCGCCGCGTCGCGCTCAAGATCGTCAAACTCGGGATGGATACCCGGATGGTGATCGCCCGCTTCGAGCAGGAGCGCCAGGCTTTGGCGCTCTTGGACCATCCCAACATCGCAAGGGTTTTCGACGCGGGGGCGACCGACACGGGCCGGCCCTACTTCGTCATGGAGTTGGTCCGCGGCGCGCCGATCACAACGTACTGCGACCGGGAGCAACTCAGCATCCCCCAGCGGGTGGAACTCTTTACACAGGTCTGCCGGGCTGTCCAGCACGCGCACACGAAGGGCGTGATCCATCGCGATATCAAGCCGGGCAACGTACTCGTGGGCACGGTGGACGGCCGTCCACTTGCAAAGATCATCGACTTCGGCATTGCCAAGGCGATACAGGACCGCCTGACCGACAAGACGCTCTTCACGGAGTTCCGGCAGCTCGTGGGGACGCCCGAGTACATGAGCCCCGAGCAGGCAGCGGGCAGTCTGGATATTGATACCCGAACCGACGTTTACGCGCTCGGCGTGCTGCTCTACGAACTGCTCACGGGCTCCACTCCCTTTGATGCAAAGCAACTCCGCTCCGCGGCCTATGCGGAGATGCAGCGGATCATCCGCGAGGTCGACCCGCCCGCACCCAGCACGCGCTTGGCCAACTCCCGGGAGGGGGCGCTGGCCATCGCCGCCCTACGCGGAACGCTCCCCCACCGGCTCGGGTCCACCGTCCGCGGCGAACTCGACTGGATTGTGATGCGAACGCTCGACAAGGAGCGGGCCCGCCGGTACGACTCCGCCGGCGACCTCGCGGCGGATATCGAGCGATACCTCGAGGGCAAACCGGTCGAGGCCGCACCGCCGAGCAGGGCGTATCGATTCCGCAAGATGCTCAGGCGGCATCGGCTTGGCGTCGGAGTCGGAGCGATCGTTGCCGTCGCTCTCGTCGCTGGGACAGGTGTGGCCTTGTGGCAGGCACGGGTTGCGGCGAGGGAGCGCGACGCGGCCACCATCTCAGCGATCGCCGCCGAGACTGCTCGTCGTGAGGCGGACCAGGTGGCCGAGTTTGAGAGCGCGCGACTGAAGGACATTGACGCCGCGGGAATGGGCAAACGTCTGCTGGCTGATCTTGCCGAGAACGCTCGAGAGGGGATGGCCCGTGCGGGCGTCGCTGAAGGTCGGATCACCGAGCGCCTTGCGCAACTCGAGGACCTGCTCGCGGATGTCAACGCGACGAGTCTGGCGCTTCGGACGTTGGATGCGAACATCTTCGAGGGCGCGCTCAGGGCGGTGGATGAGCAGTTCAAGGACCAGCCGGCCGTGCAGGCGCGCCTGCTGCAGATTCTCGCGGACACGCTCCAGGGACTCGGGCTGATCGATCGCGCCTCGGGGCCGATGGAGCGGGCGGTGGAGATCCGGCGTCGCGTGCTGGGCGACCGGCACTCGGACACGCTCCTTTCGATCGACAACCTCGGCTCGCTCCGCGTCGCCCAGAGCAGGCTCGGCGACGCGGAAGCGTGTACCCGCGAGGCATTGGGGGCGCGCGAGGCAATGCTCGGTCCCGACCACCCGGAAACATTGAACTCGCTCAACAATCTGGGCATGATCTTTCTCATGCAGGGCAAGATGAAGGACGCCGAGGCGTGCCTTCGCGATTTGCTCGAGAAGGATCGTCGCATCAAGGGGCCGGACCATCCCGACACGCTCCAGGTGGTCAACAACATGGGGGGCATGTTGCTGGAAACCGGTCGGCCCGCCGAGGCCGAGTCGTTCTTCCGCGAGTCGCTCGTGGCGAGACGGCGCGTCTCAGGCGTGGATCACTTTCAGACGATTGTCTCCACGAGCAACCTGGCGCTCTCGATCGAGAAGCAGGGCCGCCCCGCCGATGCCGAGCCGTTGTATCAGGACGCCCTGGCCCGCGCCAAGCGGATGCTGGGCGAGGAACACCCACAGACGCTGCTGTTCAAGAGCAATCTCGGCTTTCTGCTCTGCACGCTCGGCCGCCTCCCCGAGGCCGAGTCGCTCACGCTCGAGGCGCTCACAACGCGCCGACGGTTGTTCGGCAATGCGCACGGGGACACGCTCCAGTCGATCCACAACTTCGCTGTCCTGCTCGTCGCTCAGGGCGATGTGGCAGGCGCGGAGGCACATTTCCAAGAAGCGCTCAAGGGGCGCCTCGCGGCACTCGGGGGCGCACACCGGTATGTCACCCAGACTCGCACTTCGCTCGCGAGTCTGCTTGCCGACCAGGGACGCCACGCCGAAGCCGAAGCCATTCTGCTCGAAGCGCACCGCAACGCGGCGGAATCCAAAGACATCAACCGCAAGCAGCTCGCCGCCCGGATCGAGGCACTTATCGCGTTCTACGAGGCTTGGGACAAGGCCAAGCCGGACAGGGGTCACGCGGACAAGGCCGCCCGGTGGCGGCAAGCCCTCGCGGACCTTCCGGGCGATCCCGCACCCGTTGTTCCTGGCGCCGCGCCGCCGAGGCCTTGACTCGGTGTCTCCGCCTCTACTCGCCCCGGCTTTCAGTGTGATCGCTTTCTCCCGCCGGATTCATGGCCGCGTGCATTGAGCCGCTGCGCCCTGTCGTGTGGGGGTTGTCCGCGCGGCAGCCCCGTGTCCCAATCCAGACGAGACCCAGATCGGGGCCGCCCAAAGGGAGAGCATCATGAGTTTGTTCAGTCGCATCACTGCCGCGTGTCTGGCGATGGCCGTTGGGTTCTTCACTACCGAAACATTGGCCCAGTCGAACGTACTTACCAGCACCGGAACACCGGGGATCTCCGTCAGCGGAGGTCTCGTGTACTTCGCAGACCCGGGGGCCGAGTTCTGCTCGTCGCAAAGGGTCCGGAACGTGACCGTAGGAGGTGGCTCCGGCGGCAACCTGATCAACTTCCTGGGCGGCTGTCCCATGTTCGGACAGACGATCCGGGCCGATGGGGGCTACGTCTTCATGGCCGCTTTCACCGGGCCCGGTCAGTCCGTGGTCAGACTTTGGACAGGCGGGGCGAACACGGGCCTCACCACGCTGCTGACACCACCTATCGGCAACGAAGCCATCATCAAACTCGACACGACGCCTCAGTGGGTGTACTGGCAGACGGCCTCGTGGGTCGGACGGATCGGACGCGACGGAACGAGCCCCACCCAGATCGTCCGGCAGCCGTTCACGTCGCGCATCGGGCTGGCCGCGGCGGGCAACGGGCTTGTCTACTGGTGCCAGGGGAACGAAATCTGGCGTGCCGACTTCTCAGCCCCGGTACCCGCGCTCTTTGCCAGCGGATCGTTCAATGCGCCGGTGCATCTCGTCGCCGATGCGACGCACCTCTATTGGGCCGAGGTCGGCGGCGTCATCAGACGAACAACACTGACACCCGGTGGACCTGTCACGACCATTCGCAATGCCGTCGCGGGCGGGTACTCAGTACAGAGTCTGCTCGTGGACGGCACGCACGCCTACCTGCTCGAGTCGGCCACCGTCGGCACTGCACGCATCTTCAAGGTTCCACTGGCGGGCGGCACCGCGGTGCAAGTCGGGCCGGGCAACCTCCCGTTCGCCCGATCCCTCCAGCAGGATGTTGACCAACTCTATTGGGTGGACGGACCCAACGGGGACATCCGGCGCATCCGCAAGGATGCCGCCGCGATCCAGCCCGACTTCGACTGGCTGGGGCTCGAGGTCACGCAGGGCATCCAAAACATGGCCAACGATGTGCCGCTGGTGCGGGGCAAACCTACATTAGTTCGCGGCTACCCGCGCTCCTCCCTGGGCGGCTACCCAAACGTCACCGCCCAGTTGCACGGCGTGCGGACCTCCAACGGTCAGCCCATGCCCGGCTCGCCCCTCCGCTCCACGGTCGCGGCACTGAATGTGCCGCAGGGCGGCGACCTCAACGATGCCCGCCGGCTCAACCTGGGAGGCACCTTCAACTGGGAGGTACCCGGCTCCTGGCTCAACAACTCGGTCACGTTCACGGCCACAATCAACTTCGATAACTCGATCAGCGAGAGCATCACCGGCAACAACTCGATCAGCGCAGCGCTCCAGGTCCACGATGTGCCGCCGGTGTGCATCAAACTCAGGCGGACCCGCACCGAGGCACCGACCTACGAAGCGTATGGAACCGATTTCAACAACGTGATCAACCGCTACCGAACCCTCACGCCGGCGCGCGACGTGTGGATCTACCCGCAGAGCGGCATTTTCGAGGAGATCGAGTGCTGCACCTGGTACCCGCCGCATGTGTACTGGGGGAAGTGGGAGGTCAACGACGACAAGAACCAGATGATCGTGCAACTCATTAACGAAGCCACCTTCGCTTCCAACCTGAGCCAGTGCGACGCCGTCGGCGCCGAGACCCATCGCGTCGCGATGATCCATCCAGATACCTACACCGGGGAATCCAGCGGCTTTGCCAACTACGTCTGGAACGTCTCCTATGTGCAGTTCAATACGAACGGCCAGGCCACCTACTTCTATCCGAGCGGCGGCGCGATTCTCGCCCAGGAGATCGCGCACAACCACAACGGCTGGCCGCTCCAGCACCGGTGGGACCATGTGGACTGCGGCAGCCCCGAGGGGATCAACCCAGACTACCCCTACTTCACCGACGCCATCGGGCTTCCCGGCTCGCTCAACCACTACGGCTTCGACCCCATCTCCCGGGCGGTCATCCGCCCCACGGATGCACGCGACTACATGTCCTACTGCAACCCGCGCTGGACATCGGACTACAGCTGGCTGGGCATGATGGACCAACTGAACTCGAACCCGCTGCCCGCCGGGCCCCCGCCCTCCGGGGACTACCTGATGGCGATCGGCTTCATCGATGACGGTTCCGGGCAGGCCGAGGTGCTCCAGGTCCACCACATCTTCGCCGGAACCATGCCGGTTGCGGATCTCACCCGCCTGCTCGCCCAACAATCGGAGAACACCGGGATCATTCCCGCGTACCGACTGGAACTCCGCAACGCTGCGGGCTTCGTCGTGGGGACGCAGGACTTCGATGCCACCGTCGCCTCGCACGAGCACGGCGATGAGAAGCCGATCTTCGCCATCCTGATGCCCGACCATCCCGCTGGCGCATCGGTCACGGTCAAGGACCGCGCCAGCAACGGCACGATGGGCTCGCTCGCGGCCAGCGCCAACGCGCCCGTCGTCACCGCCATCATCTCGCCCACCCACAGCCAGACGATCACCAACGCCGTGAACATCTCATGGACCGCGAGTGATGCCGATGGCGACACGCTCACCTACATCGTGCAGTACACGCGCGACAGCGGCGCGAAATGGGAGGTGCTCGCCGCGAACACGCCCAACACTTTTCTGAACCTGGAAGCGACGGAGTTGCTCCCCGGCTCGGCCACCACCGGCCTGCCCGGCTCGTCCCACATCCGGATCATCGCCTCCGACGGCTTCCGCACCGGCATTCGTACATCAGCCCCGTTCCTCGTCACCAACCGTGCGCCCATCGCCACCATCACGCTGCCGGCAAACGGCGCCCGCTTCGGCGCGGGAGAGACCATCCGCTTCAGCGGCGTCGGATTCGACCCGGAAATAGGAAGGCTTGACAGCGCTGTGTACCTGTTTGAATGGAGCATCAACGGGGGCCCTCCCGTCTACGGTCACGAGTTCATCGACACCGACGGATTCGCGCCCGGCACCTACACCGCCACGCTGGTCGTTCGGGATGCGATGACATCACCGGGGATCACCTCCATCACCTTCTACGTTGGCGATGGTCCGCCCCCACCCGCCGATGTTGACAGCGACGGTGTGCCGGACGTAACCGACAACTGCTCGATCGTCTTCAATCCTGACCAGACGGATACCGATGCCGACGGCGTCGGGAACCCGTGCGACAACTGCCCGCTGCTGGCCAACCCCGATCAGGGCGACCTCGACGACAATGGCTACGGCAACGCGTGCGACAACACCCGCCTGTATGTCAACGCCGCTGCGACGGGTCTGAACAGCGGGCTCTCATGGGCTAACGCCTACACCTCGCTCGAGTCGGCTCTCGCAGCGACGGACACGCTCCCTGCCGTCCGCGATATATGGGTCGCGCAAGGTCGCTACGTCCCAACCGCGCGCAGCAATGCCGCGGTCCCGCGCTCCGCGACGTTCCGGCTCCGCCCCAACGTCTCCATCTACGGCGGCTTTGTGGGGTACGAGCTCCATGCCGAGGATGCCGACCCTCGCGCCCATCCCACGATCCTCAGCGGCGACGTGCTCAACGACGATGGTCCGGCTCCGGGCTTCACCAATCGCGGCGACAACGTGTACACCGTCTTCACCTGCAATGCCAGCACCATCATCGAGGGCCTGGTCTTCACCAAAGGTAACGCCTCGGGCATCAACCCAAGCGTGGGCGGGGGTGTTCATATCACCGCGTCCGCGCCGGACTTCCGCCGCTGCGACTTTATCTCCAATCAGGGGGGGCCGAACTCAGGCGGCGGCGCCCACGCCAACCTCGTCGGTTCACCGATCTTCCGGCACTGCCGGTTCCTGGGGAACACCGTCATCGGTTACGGTGCCGGTGCCGCGATCTATGGCGGTGCGCCCCAGTTCCTCAACTGCTTGTTCGTGGACAACCGCGCCACGGGCGTGGCCTCCCGCGGCGGCGCGGTCGCCACATTCAGTTCCACACCCTCCTTCGTCAACTGCACCGTAGCGTCCAATCACTCGCAATATCAAACCGGCGGCCTGCACATCGCTGGGAACAGCACCTACGCCGCGAGCGTCACCAACTGCGTCGCCTTCTTCAATACCGACACCAACGGCTCTGTCACAGGCCCGCTCGCGCAGGTCCGCACCGATGGGGGCGCGGCTGCGAACGTGGCGTACTCCTGCGTGCAGGGCGGTTACGCGGGACAGAACATCTCCGCGGACCCGCAGTTCGTCGATCTCAACGGTGCAGACAATATTTTCGGCACCACCGATGACCAGCCGCGTCCCGCGCAGGGCTCGCCCGTCAACGATGCAGGGGCCAACGCCTACGCACTCTCCGTGCCCTTCGATCTGGAAGGCCTGCCGCGCCGTGTGAACGACCCAAACCGTCCCGACACCGGCCTGGGCTCTGCCCCCATCGTGGATATGGGCGCTTTCGAGTGGCAGCCGCCGCCGCCGTGCCCCGCCGATTTCGACGGCAACGGCCTTCGCGAAGTCTCGGACATATTCGCGTTCCTCTCGGCGTGGTTCGCCAATGACCCGCGTGCGAACTTCGATCAGATGGGAGGGATCGCGGTACCCGACATCTTCGCGTTCCTGAGCGCGTGGTTCGCGGGCTGCTAGAGGACGCTCCTGCACCCAGCATCCGCCTGAGATCAGAGTCCTCCAACGACCCACGGCTTCTCGCCGTGGGTTGTTGCATGAACACGTTCGGCATGGCAACAACCGAGGGCATCCCACATGGCGCGCACAGAAGAGGGCATGGCCGACGGCCACACCCTGCTTCTTCTCGTGACGTTCGTTTGCTCAGCGCGAGTTGCTGACGCGATCCCACGCGTCACGCGTCGCGTGCCTTGCCTTTTCCCACGGCAACGTGGAGTTCGACCGCGCGGGCCACTCCCGTTCCAAGTCGGGGGCCGCCTCATCGAAAGACCGGCCCGGCGACCGCGCAGCGCTCTCCCATCCGTAGCGATAGGCTGGCTGGTAGTCCTTGTACGCGCCGCTTGAGGACGCATAAGGGCGCGATTTGTAGTTCTGTTCCCAGTACGCGTCCTGGACCGTCGGGTCCACGGCCTCCGCCGCAGCCTTGCCTCCCAGCCCACCGGCGACCGCGCCGATCACCGCGCCCGCAACCGCGCCGACAGGACCGGCCATCGCGCCGATCGCAGCGCCGGCCGCGCCGCCGCCCGCGGCACCGATCCCTGTACCGACGGGATGAGCTCCTGGCGCTCCCGAGATAGCGTCCCGATTGGCGGGGTTGGAGTCTGTGCGATTCTTATCACGACTGCGATCCGTGCTCGTACCCATTGCTGATCCCGATCTTGAAGAGTTGTGACCCCTGCCCCATGCTGTCCGCTCCGCGTCGTTCATCGAGGAGTTGACGGAGTATCACACCGGTAGATGAGTGCCAGGAGTGCGCGGAAGTGATTTGGTTCTCACGCCGGGATTTTTATCGCCGCTCTCACCACAATGCGTTCGCAAACGGCATGTCTGCTGACCGCCTCGTCGGAGTCAGTCACCGGGCATGAGGGGACGACAGCGAACTACCTTGCGTCATCCTGATCGATCTGTGACCTAGCAACCAGCAAACCACGCGCTCAGGAACGCGAAGATCGCAGGTACGCCCGACGTCCCCCCGAACTCATACGCGTCCGGGTCGTTCGCAAACCACGCGCTCAGGAACGCGAAGATGTCGGGCACTTCGACCGTGCCGTTCGTGTCAAAGTCCGCCGTGCAGGTCACGCGAAGGAGAATGCTGCCCGAGCCGAGGTTGCGCTTGACGGCGACAAAGCCATGAATCCCGCTCGCGGGAGCCGTGAACGAGGCCGACACATCCATGCCCGGGTTCGCGGAGTCAACAGCGGCAAGCGCCGAGCCCGCGTTGCCGTAGGTTGTCAAGGGCCCGAAGACGAGCAGCGAGAGTTCCGGCGAGCCGCTCAGCACCTCGACGGCCGCGCGATACTCCACTCCTCCGACAAGGGGCTTCTCAAAGACCTCGACGACCTCTTCAAGAGCGAATGACGCGTTCGTGCTCGCCCCGCCAAGGTCGAAGCCGACCTCAAACTCGACGCGGGTGTTGAAGAACCCCAGGTCCGCGTCCACGAGCGCGGCGTTCGCGTAGATCGTGCCCGCATCGGGCACCGCGGCGTTGTTCGAGTTCAACACCACCAGGTCCACGGCAAGGCCGACGTTGTCGGAGAACGCCAGCGCAGCGCCCGAGGAGAAGCATGGATCGCCATCGTCGATCATAAGCGACCAGTCGCTCGCCGCGGGGCGAGAGGCAACGACATGGAACTCGTTGGCGACGGTGGCAAAGGACCGCGATGCGCCCGAGGCCGGACTGAAGATGAGTTGCGGGACATCGCTGACCAGCGGTGAGGGCACCGTGATCGTGATGTTAGACGAGCCCGCATCGGAATACTGACGCCCGTAACTCGACGAACTCGACACCCACGAGACCAGCGCGGAGCCGCCATCGGTATCGCAGGGCGAGCGCACCAGGAACTCCGCGTAGCGCGTCTGCCCGGGTCCAACAGCCCCCACGTTGCTCAGCGTGTCGAAGAACGTCCATCCCGCCGGCGGGGCGTCGAGTGTCGTGATGACGTTCTGCGCGGTGACATCGCCCGTGTTGCTCACGGCGATGCGCAACAGAAACGTCTGGAATGGGCCGTTCTGCGTGGTACTCAGGCTGGTGGAGAGCACCGGCCCCGACGCCTCCGCAAAGTTCTCCTCGGTCGCCAGCGCAAAGCCGGAGAACGCATTCGCCGAATCCATCGTCACCTTGATGACCACCGGCGTGCCGGGGTCACCGGGTTCCTCCGCGGCGTTGATGCCGACCTGTTCCACGTTGTCAACCGTTGACAAACTCGTGTCGGCCAGCGCGCCATCGGATTGCCGGTAGAGCCGGAGGTCCAGGTCGTACGTCGCTCCCACACCCGGCGCCATCATGGTCCCGTTATAGAACATCGGCCGGTTCCACACCAGCGTCGCCTTCTCCCCGTTGAAGAGCGTCCCGTGATACAACCGTTCGGCCGGCCCGGTGGGAAACGGGCTGCCCGCGGTCGAGACGAAAGACTCAATCACATCGGTCGCGTTAAAGTACGCCGAGCCCAGATTCATCGACCCCCAGCCGTACGCCTTGTTCCACAGCGAGCCGGAGAACGGGTCATCGTCGGTGTAGTCGGCATCGGTGCCGTTGTCGCTCCACGCGTCCGCGGCATTGATGAGCACGGCCTTGTTGGCGTACGTTGTCTGGTCGCCGCGAGTCTGCACGACCAGGAGATACCCGCCGGTGACGTGCGGCGCAGCGCCGGAGGTGCCGTTGAAGTTCACGAAGTCACCGCCGCTCTGCCACTGCGCACGGGGCGTCCATGTGTTCTGACCGGGCGCCGCGATATCGGGCTTCTTCCGCAGCGTCACGGGCACCGGCCCGTGCCCCGATGTGGCGCGAAGCCGGTCATCCGCGCGATCGGCTGTGTCGAAGATATCGAGGTCGGCCACGCAGATGCTGTTGCGGGCCACGGACGGGCGCGTGATGGTGGAGGTCGTCCCGCCGTTGTTTCCCGCGGCGACAACGAACCCGCAGTCGAAGTCATCCACGATGGCGTCGTAGAACTGCTCCATGTCGTCGTCATCGGCGATGGCGGTGCCGAACTCCCACGACAGGTTTATTGCCTCCGGGTCGTCGGCCGCAGTGGTAACCATCCAATCCGAGTGGGCGTCGTGGAAACCGCCGTTGGCACGCCCCACGAGAACACGGTCCAGCCCCGGAGCAACGCCGCGGTACGTCGCATCGCGCGACGTGATGATGCCGGTGACGGCCGTGCCGTGCCCGACAGTGCCGCCCGGCTCGGGAACAAGGTCCGTCGCGAGCACGCCCGGCGCGGCGTCGAAAATCACGCCCCCGAACGAAGGGTGATTCTGCTGGCAGCCGCTATCAACCACGCCGACATCCCACGACTGCCCAAGCACGTTGTTTGCCCAGAACGAAGTCGGCAGCCCCAGCGCGAGCGCGGAGTGATCCAGCGCGGGCCGCCCGGAGGGCGCTTCGTAGATGCGCAGCACCAGCGGGTCCTTCCCAAGCGCCGCCAGTGCGCTCTCGGGCAGTTCCGCGGTCAGCCCGCTGAGCCCGATCGATCTCGCCACAACGACACCGCCCAACTGCTCGATCCTCGCGGCCAGGGCATCGTGCTCGGGCGTGACGATCGGCAGCACCTTGGCGCGAACGCGCTGGCGAGTATCTGCGTCGATCTGTTCGATGCTCGCGGCGAGTTCGTCGAGCCGGGCCTGCACATCCGCGGGCTGCCGGTGCTTGCCCTCGCCAACCTCCGCAAGCCAGGCTTTCTCCTGCTCGGGCGACTGGCTTTCGGCCGGGCGCAACGCGCGATGGGCCTCCTGGATCTCCAAGGAGAGCGGTCCGATCAGACGCTCCACCGCCTCGCGCTCGGTACGCATGAGCGGAACCCACGGGCTGTTCCGCAGCCGGATGACTACGCGGACACGGGCCGCGGGATCGACGACCGCCCCAGGCGCGACTTGCCTCGCGAGGGCGTCCTCCAGCACCGGGCGCACCGCATCGTCGGCCGGCGGCGGCGCCCCGTCGCCGGCAACGCTTTGCGCGCCCTCGGCAAGCCCACCCGCACAGCCGGCGGCCAAAAATGCAGCAGTCACCAGACGAGCGGGGAATGAGCGCATGGTCTCTCTCCGGGAAGCCAGTCGTTTCTGACAACGTTTGGAGGGACTACCGCCTCCAAACGCGGGTAGCAGCAGGAATTTCATGCACTTGACGGGAAAGTATACACGCGCGCCCAAAAAGAGATACGGCACCGTGCGAGACGGTGCCGTTTCCCGAAGTGACCCCATGGGGATTCGAACCCCAGTTTCTAGGATGAGAACCTAGCGTCCTAGACCAGGCTAGACGATGGGGCCGTCTAACAGAGGCGAGCAGTTTAGGCCGCGGGCCGACAAATTGGAAAGCCGCCGCGCCCGCCCGGATGTGGATTTTCGGGCGCATGTTCTCGGAACCTGCAGACCCGCTCACCACGCCGTTCATGACGTTCACGTCGTCGCGAGCGTCCGGCGGAGGTGGGCCAGCGCGTACACCGCGGCCTCCGCCTCGGTATACCCGACAACCGCGCCGCGGCTCGCTCCCGACTGGTCGCACCATGCCGCCCGCACGCACGAGTATTGATCCACGCGCTCCAAGCGGAACTCAAAGCCCGCTGCGGTGAACTCCTGCCGCACCCGCGCAACCGATGGGTACGCACGAGCATCGCCGTCGTAGGAGCAACCGGTCGAATCGAGATCGCTCCAGCCGGTCGCGCGGAGTTCATCCAAGGCCAGGGTCAGTCCCATGACACATTCCTTTGATGCGTCCGCTTCACGCGCACACACTCGTCCGCGACCCCCGAGCATCGTCATATTCGCGGCACAAACTCTAGTCTCGGCGTTCCGCCCAAGCACCCCACCCAAAACCGGCCACTTTGGCTGCCCTCACGCGGGGCCAGTAGTACGGCCATCTTGCCCAAAACTGTGCCCGAGGGGCGCGCGACTTTGTAGGTCAAAGGCTTGGTTCTCGGACCATCCGCAGCGTTCAGACGATCTCCAGAATCTCGAACTGCTTCACCCCGCGCGGGCCTCGGACGCTGACGGTCTCGCCCACCCGAGCCTTGAGCAGGGCTTCCCCAAACGGGCTGTTGACCGTTGCCTCGAAGTAGTCCGACTTCGCCAGCCCGGTCGCCTCGCCGACGAGTCGCACGGTCTCGTCGTCATCGCTGCCGACCTCGCGGATCTTCACCATCGCCCCGACATACACCACGCCCATCGACTTCTGATTCTCGTCGACCACCTGCACGATGGCCAGCCGCTGCTCGAGCCTGCGGATCTCCGCCTCCTCGTAGCCCTGCAACTCACGCGCGGCGTGATAGTCGCCGTTTTCCCGCAAGTCGCCGAGTTCACGAGCCTCCGCGATGCGCTTGGAGATTACCGCGCGGTTGGCGATCAGCGCGGCGACCCTCGCCTCCAGCAACTCCTTTTCCTCGCGCGTGACCAATTCCATCGGGAACCTCCGTGCTCAAACATATCAGAACCCGGCGTTCAGCAACGCGGGTCCGGTCAATCTAGGCCCCCCGCGACCGGCCTGCCACCCCGCCGGGCCTGCCGCCATCCGGCCAGAATCCACGCAGAACCCGCGGGCAACGCTAGCGCCCCTACTCCCCACCACTGCTCGGCACTCACAGGATTCTGCGGACCCGAGAAGCCGCGTCCCGTGAGGGCGGGCACCGCGGTGAAGGGCGAGAGCATCGCGACCCACGGGGCCCCTTGCGCTACCGAGCCGAACGCGCCCCCGCGGGCGAGCGCTGTTACAGGCGCGGCGGCGACCATCGCGACGCACACCGACATCCACACGGCGCGCTCGCCAAGGCCGCGATCCGCGGATGCGCGGATCGCCGGCGCGGCAAGGGCGATCGCGATCACGCCGCCGATGACCAGCACCCACAGCGCACTGAGCAGGGCGAGAGCCCCGACGATCCCGATGGGCCACTGCGCGAGCATGATGAGGGGCCACAGGATCATCTGCATGGGGAAGAGCACGACCACTACATCGGCCAGCGCTGCGCTCAGCGCCGAGCCGCGGGGCGACGTCTGGCTCAGGCGCACCATCGGCCAGAGAACCGTCGCGCCCGCCGCGACGACCAGGAGCATGATCCTCGCTGCGGGGCCGTACGTTGAGGTCGAAACGATCGTTGCCCGCGAGAGCCACAGGAGACTCCCGGCCACCGCGACAAGAACATAGATTGTCCATAGGAACGCGAAAAGCCGCGGCTCGCCGCGCCGATGCGCGAACGGGTCGGGCAGGGTGGCCGGCGGACCTGCATCCTGCGCAGCTCTCTCCTCGCCACCGCGCGCGCCATCGTCGGCACCGGCGCTTCCTGCCGCGTCACCGAGGTCGTTCTGCTTTGAAGGATCCGCGCCGTTCATACCGGAGCGTACCACGCGCGCCCTAGCGGCGTCGATCCGAACTGGCGATGTCGGCGATATGGATGTACGCGCCCGACTCGGGCCGCACATCGATCACCGCCCTGCCCGCGTCGATGCGCCCGTAGGACGCGAACAACTTGGCGATCTCCTGCCGCTTCTTCTCGGGCTTGGCCTGACCGGGCGCGAAATCGCCGGCGAATGGCGCGCCGCCCCACACAATCCGGTTGCCCTCATCCGTCACCACCACCAGTTGCTTTGAGTTCACATACTCCGACACGTCCACGCCGTAGACCTGGTCAAAGCCCGGCATCGGCGAGAGAAACTCCAGAAGCCGGAGGCCCGCCTGCACATCCCCGCCCAACCAGGCCTCGCCGTGTTCGGGCTTCTCGTGCGAACCCCCAATGATCACTCGGAACCCCGAGCCGTCGCGCTTGTAGACGGGCTGGAGCATCTCGCCGCCGCGCGAGACAAGATGGTCGCTCTCGTCCACCCGCACCGCCGCGACGGGCACCCGCCACACGCCATGCACCCGCATGATCCCATCAGCCGCGCGATCGACTCGGGCCCCGCCGCGAGATTCATCAAACCAGCCGGTGGCGATCAGCGCTTCGTGCGTCGCGACGACTGCGCGTCCGTCCAGCGGGTTGTCACCCGCCTGCAACGTGACAAGCCGCTCCAGGCCGGCGCGAGACTCGGAGTCCAGCCATGTGATCGGCAGGACGCCCGGCGGCGAGTTGGCCGGAAGCGGCATCATGGGCCACGCCAGTTCGACGCGTGGCGCACCCCGCCGCATCTCTGAGGCCAGCGCGAGCAGCGGGCGATAGCCGACGGCAAGGCTCGCCGCCGCGCCAAGCGCGGTTGCGCCCCCCAGCACCGCGCCGACCGCGTCAAACACCCGCGCCCGATCGCCCATCGCAGCGCGGAATCGCGCGAGCGTGAGAACCTGTCGAGCGAGCCGTCGCGTGCGAACTTTGGCCTTGCCTGGCATGGTGGACCGTCCTTGGTCGTTGTGGTGGGAGTTGTGCCGCTCAGGCCCGAGCCGTCGCGTGAACAGGAGATGGAGTCGCGGATGCCGGCGATGGGCGTTCGTGGTCCCGCACCGCCAGCCGCACGAGCGTTGCGCACAGGTCGGGCATCTCGAGGCCCATCTTTCTCGCCGCTTTGGGCACAAGCGAGTGGCCGGTAAAGCCCGGCATGGTGTTGATCTCCAGGAACCACGCGGTCCCCGAGGGGTCGAGCATGAAGTCCGCGCGGGCGATGTGGCGCACGTTCAGTGCGCGTGCAACCCGGGCAGTCTGCTCCTTGATGCGTTCGCCAACGCCTTGGGGCAGGGCGGGGTCAACTACATACGTTGTATCGTTCCGCGTGTATTTCGCCTCGTAGTCGTACAGCCCATCCGCCGGCACTATCTCGATGATCGGCAATGCACGTTCGTCCAGTAAGCCCACGGTGAGTTCCCGACCCTTCCCGCCGGCATCTCCGATCATCCGCTCAATCATGTACGCGCGGGGCTCGCCGGCGGCGGCTTCCTGCGCGATCGCCGTGCGGGCCTCGGTCCACTCTTCCGGCGTGCGGCACAAAAACAATCCGATTGTCGATCCCTCGTGGACCGGCTTGATGACCGCCGGCAGTTCCATCGGGCAGACCGGGTCGCGCCAATCGACAATGTGGGCCGCAGGTGTGGGGATGCCCAGTTCCAGCGCAACGATCTTCGTGGCGATCTTGTCCATCGCCCGGCGCGCTGCCAGCGACATGCTGCCGACAAACGGTCGTCCGTCAGATTCCAGAATGTCCTGCAGCGGGCCGCCCTCGCCCCACCCGCCGTGGAGCGCGGGAAAGACCACCTGGCCGGGCATCCTTGCAAGCTCCGCAGCGGACGCTCGCTCGATGGTCCGCCGCTCGACGCTGTGCCCCGCCGCGGCCAGCGCCTCGGCGATCGCGCGGGCGGAGTTCAGCGACACGTCGCGCTCCGCATCGGGCCCGCCACCCAGCACGAGAACGGACTGGAGATTGCTCTGAGATTCGCCAAACACCGGGCTGTTCATGCGTCACGCCTCCACACAACCACCTCGGGCTCGAGCGTGACACCATAGGTATCGTGGACCCGCCGCTTCACTTCGTCGATCAACTCGATCACGTCCCTCGCGCCCGCGCCGTCGCTGGTCACCACGAAGTTCGCGTGCCGGTCGCTGACGATCGCGCCGCCGATGCCCAGACCCTTGCAGCCGGCGCGGTCAATGAGCATCCCTGCGGAGACGCGGGTGCCGGCGGAGGCGATGTCGGGAAGATCGCTCAGCAGGGTAGGGTTCTTGAAGACACATCCGGCGGATCGCTCCGCCATCGGCTGCGAGCGCTTCTTGTATTCCATGACTTCCTTGAGCCTTGCGCGAAGTTTCAGCGGATCATCCTCGCCGAGTTCAAGTTCCACCGACACGATGATCAACTCGGCCAAAGCGGACTGGCGATATCCAAACCCCGCCTGTTCCCGCGTGAGCCGGACGTCCCGCCCCGCGCGATCGATCGCGTGTACCGCCCGCACCGCGCCGGCAAACTCCCCGAACGATCCGCCCGCGTTCATCCGCGCTGCGCCCCCCACCGTTGCCGGGATGCCCCCGAGCCCTTCCAGCCCCGAACGCCCGCGCCGGCACGCGTCCAGAATCAATCGCAGCAGGTTCGCTCCGGCCATCGCCCCTACGACCCCGGGCTCGTCCCCCTTCGGCCCATCAAACCACCATTTGCACAAGTCCCGCTCGCTGAACGCAACCACCAACTCGACCACGCCCTCATCATCGACCAGCAAGTTCGCGCCGTCGCCCAGAATGCGCGCTGAAGGGTCGAGTTCGATGCACCGGCGCAACTGCGCCACGTTCGCCGGCCGCACGAGCCGGTCGGCGCGGCCTCCGACGCCGAACCAGGTCGGAATTTCAGCGTTGTGCTCGATCTGAATGGGCTCGGCGAGTGTATGCATGGGATGATAAAGTGATGAAGTGATCTGGATTGTGAATCGACGCTTTGGAATCGGTCTCCCTCGTGCGAGTTGTGCGAGAGACAACAATGTCCCACCTCAGCACACTCTCACATCATCACCACATCACTTCCCTCCTCCAAGAAACCCCCTCGCCACAGCGTCCACAGGCCCCGCTCCCATCACCACCAGCACATCCCCCGGGCGGCACACGACCTCGAGCGCCTCGATGATCGCCTCGAACGGGTACAGGTGCATCGCCTGCACGCCCCGCTGGCGCAAACGGTCCACCAGGTCCGCCGCGGAAACAAGCGTCTTTTCAATCTCCGAGTCGCGCACGAAGTAGATGTGCGGCACGATCACCATGTCTGCCGCGCCGAACGCCGTCGCGAACTCATCAAGCAGAAACCGCGTGCGCGAGTGCTGGTGCGGCTGGAAGACGCAGATCAGCCTGCCCCCCCGCTCCTGCGGGCGCTCATAATCTCGCAGCGCTCCGAGCGTTGCCGCGACCTCCGTCGGGTGGTGCCCGTAGTCGTCGTACACACGCACCGCTCCGCCCCGCGGGGCTGGCAGGTGCCGCTCGCCAAGGAACTGCATGCGCCGCTCCAGCCCCGTGAATCCCGCGAGCGTTCGACCCACGATATCCGCATCCGCTCCGCACATGATCGCCAGGGCCGCGGCGGTCGCCGCGTTCATCGCGTTGTGCTCGCCGGGCATTTGCGTCACCCACGCCGCGACCAACCCCTCGCCCTTGCGCACAAGTCCAGTCCGGCGCGAGCGCGGATCGTACTGCACGCTCCAGTCCGCGCTTGGTGCAAACCCAATTGTCTGGACATCGCAGAGCAGGCCGGCGGTCAGGCTGGTGCGGTGCGCGCACTCGTGCGCGATCAACAGGACCCCGCCGTCGTTACCCTGCCCCTTTGGCGGCAGCAGTTTAGCAAAGTCCGCGAACGCCTTCACCACCTCGTCGAGCGACCCGTAGATATCCAAGTGGTCGGCCTCGACACTCGTGATCGCCGCGATCCGCGGCCGGTAGTTGTGAAAACTGCGGTTGAACTCGCACGCCTCAACGACCAGCAGACCAGGCTCGCCCGACAGCACCCCAGCGGGAACTTCCGCAGCGCCGAGCCGGAACCCGCCGCTCCCGCCCGCGCCTCCCAGAGCGGCGAGTTGCGGACAGTTCGCCCCGACAATGACGCCCGGGTCGAGCCCCGCGGCCGCCATCACGCACCCCAGCATCGCCGTCGTTGTGCTCTTGCCGTGCGTGCCCGCGATGCACACGCCCGTCCGGCCCAACATGCACCTTCCCAGCGCTTCGGCGTAGGTCAGGTGCGGCACGCCCAGCCGGTCGGCTTCCAGAAGTTGCGGATGATCCGGCTTGATCGCCGCGGACGCGATGACCAGTTCGCAGTGTGCGGGAAGAGACCCCGACTGGTCAAGGCTTACCGCCACTCCCTCGCCTGCCAACGCCTCCGTGAATGGTGACGCGTACGCATCAGACCCCGACACCAGCGCGCCCCGCCCGCGCAGCATCCGCGCAAGGCCGCTCATCCCGCACCCACCGATGCCGATCAGGTAGACGTACCGTCCCGCGGGCTCAAACCTGCCCGCGCTCCCGTCCCACCATGCCTCGCCCCGCTCTGTGCCCGAACCTTGCCCCGCGACATCCGGGGTCGGTGAGGCCACGGCGGACAACTTGCCGGCTTGGGGGGACATCACGGAAGTTGTAGGCATCGGCGGGTGTATCGGATCGCGCGGATGCGCGGCGTGAACCGCGCCCAACCGAGCAGCACAGTCTTGCCGGGCGTCTATCCTTCAATCGCGAATGCCCCTCTCAACCCCCAAGGGCCACCCAACAGCACCCGTCCCCGGTGCCGCGCCGGTGCTGCCGTACAGACTCGCCTGCCTGTGCGACCTGCGCGACAAGGACGGACGAATCCTGCTCTTGCGCAGAAGTCGCGAGCCAAACCGCGGCCTGTGCTCGCCTATCGGTGGCAAACTCGACATGCATACGGGCGAATCTCCCGCCCAATGTGCGCAGCGCGAGATCCGCGAAGAGGCCGGGATCGAGATTCCCATTGACCGGCTCCACCTCGGCGCGCTCATCAGCGAAAAAGCCTTCGAGGGCAAGGGCCACTGGCTGTTGTTCTATTACCGCGTGCTCGGCCCTGTCGAGGTTCCTGCCCACTCCATCCCCGAAGGCTCGCTCGAATGGTTCCGGCCCGACGAGATCAATGCCCTGCCACTCCCCGAGACCGACCGCCGGATCATCTGGCCGCTCATCCGGCGGCACGATCGTGGCGACCCGAACCGCCCCGGCTTCTTCGCCCTGCATATCGACTGCTCGGGCAGCAACATGACCTGGGCGATCGAGCAGGCCGAATAGCCGCTTACACATACACCTCGAGCACCATCCGCCGAGTCATCTTCAACTGCATATGCAGCATCTTGCGGTTCCACCCCGCGATGTCCGACATCGCCGCGGCGTCCGCATGGACATACTGCTCCAGAGCCGACGGTGGCAGTTGCCGCGCCAACTGCTGCAAAATGCCCAGTTCCATTCCCGCGATACCGCACACATACACCAGCGTCCGCTCGCTCACGAGCATGGGCAGCAACTGCTCTCGATGCGACACCAGCCGGTCCTGTACATACATCCGGTCGTGTCCATCGGTCTGGCGCTCGCGGCTGATCGCCGTCATGTAGGTGAAGTTGGCGTGCTCGGATTCCAGTTTGCGGAAGTTGATGTCGTACAGCAGGTCCGTCGCGTACGGCGAGCCCATCACCAGCACGACCTTGCTCGCAACACCCGACTCAAGCAGGTCCGTCACCATGCCGCGGAACGGCGCGATGCCCGTGCCAGTCGCGAAGAAGATGTAATCGTGCGCCCCGGTGTCGATCGGGAGGAGGAACCGCTTGCCGTTGGGGCCTGAGAGTTTCACCTCGTCGCCGACCCGCAGGTCGCAGAGATGGTTCGATGCAACACCCAGGAAAAGTTTGTGCGTCTCCCAATGCTCATCCACCGTCCGCTTGACAGTCGTTGAAATGATCTGGCCTTGCCCGTCCTCGCCGCGAGTCGGCGACGCGACCGAGTACAGGCGCACCGCGTGGGGACGGCCCTTCTCGTCGTGACCGGGCGCCAGAACGCCGACCGACTGGCCCGGCAGCACGCTGCCCGCGAGCAACGTTCCCGACACATCAAACTCAACGTGCCGCACAACTCCGGCCGCCTTGGGCGCTGTGCAGACCTCCGACTTGGTGATCCGCGCGATGCACGGTTCCCCCGGCCGATACAGGTGCATCTTTGCTTCGGGGAGGGCAATCTCGCCCGCATCGTGGGAGGGCGTGCTGGTCGGGGTGGTCATCGGCCAAGGATAGTCGGGCACCGAGCCAAATCGCCAGGCACGGAGTTCAACTGGCAGACATCGTGGGTGCGATGTGCCTCTCCAGTTGCTACTTTGTCCATCTGCTCATTTGCTGATTTCCCGTCTCAGCGGGACGTCGCCACTCGGTCCACCTCGTCGAGCGTCGTCATCCCCCGCGCCGCCATCTGCCAGCCCGATTGCAGGAGCGTGGTGAACAGCCCTTGCTCGATCACCCGCTTCATGGCCGCGAGCGACGGCTCCTTGATGATCACGTCCTTGAGTTCATCCGTGAAGTCCAGCAACTCGAAGATGGCGCGCCGGCCGCGATACCCCGTCCGCAGGCACTGCGCGCACCCCGTCGCGGTGTACAGCTCAGTCTGGCTCTCCAGGAAGCGGCCCATCCGCGTGGACTGCCCCGGCGTGACGCGCACGGGCCTCTTGCAGTTGTCGCACAGAACCCGCAGCAGGCGCTGGGCCAGCGTCAACTCCAGCGAGTTCGCCACCAGGTACGGCTCCACCTTCAGGTCCAGCAACCGGAACACGCTGCTCATCGTGTCCTTGGCGTGAACGGTCGAGAACACGAGGTGCCCCGTCATCGCCGCCTGCATGGCCGTGCGCGCTGTCTCATCGTCGCGCACCTCACCCACCAGAATCACGTCCGGGTCCTGCCGGAGCACGCTCCGCAGGAGCGAGCCGAAACTATTGCCCTGCCGGTCATCGATCGGGATCTGGGTCACGCCCTCGAGGTGGTACTCGACCGGGTCCTCGATCGTGATGACGTTGCGCGTCTGCCTGTCGATCACGCGCAGCGCGTTGTAAAGCGTCGTGGTCTTGCCCGAGCCGGTGGGCCCGCAGACCAGCAGCATCCCCGCCTCCTGCTCGCACACTTTCCGCACCCGGTCATACATGTACGCCGGGAGGCCCAGTTCCGTCAGGCTGCGCGGCGCATCGCGCATATCCAGCACGCGGATCACCAGTTTCTGCCCGTGAACGCTCGGCGTGAAACTCACCCGGTAGTCCACCCGGCGCGACGCCGTCTGGCCCGAGGCCGGGAACTTCGTGGAAAAGTGCCCGTCCAGCACCGCCTCTCGCCCCGTCGGCCGCATCTGGCACGCCGTCTTGATCAGCCCGAACGCCAGGTCTCCGACCGCATTGGGCAACTGAACGACACCGAGCATCTGCCCGTCCACGCGCATGCGAACCTGCACACAGTCGCCCTTGGGCTCCATGTGTACATCCGTCGCGTGCGCCTTGGATGCGCCCAGCAAAAGCAGCCTCGCAGCGCGCGAGCCCTCGCCCTCTCCGGCCAGCGCGCCCGATGCACGCCCGCGCCCGTCCACGAGTTCGAGTTTGTCATCGCTCCCGGTGTTCTTGGGCGGGAGCATGTGGATCAACTCGGTCAGATCAATCACCCACGCCGCATCGACCTTCGGCTTGCCTCCCCCGCCAGTACCATTACTGCCCTTGCCGTTCACGGACTCGCCGTTGAGCGCCGCGTCCGCCGCCGCGGCTCGCGCTGCGGCCTGACGCTCATGCAGCGTCTCCTCCGCCTGCACGATGTAGGTGTGCGTGCCCAGCCGGATGACATCGCCGGCCCGAACGATCGAATCGCTGACCTTGACGCCGTTGAGTTTTGTACCGTTGCGCGAGCCCAGGTCGCGCAGGTGCCACGTCACCGCCTCGGTGCTGCCCGTCTCATCAAGTTGGAACGTGTCGCCGTTCGGGCGGCTGGGTGCGGGCTCGATCACACAATGGAAGCGGGAGAGCAGCGTGTCGTTGAGCGCAAGAACATTCTCCGGCGAGCGCCCGATCGTCACGGGCTCGCCGCCAAGAGGGATTTCCTGCTGCGACTGGTCGGCTGATGTCAGGAACAACTGCGGCATAGACACACCCGCGGCCTGCGCCCAACCACTCCGCCCCCGCTCCCCGCGCCCTTTCCGCTCGCCCTGCGCAGTTCGGCCGGAACTACGAAGCAGGACAACCTTGGCACTCATGGTACTGGACTCCCCGTATCGGTTCCCACCCCGCCCGTCCGCCAGCAGCACACTTTCCGGCCTCCCGACCCTACCATCGGCCCCATGATCGACCTGCGCGACCTGCGTGAGAACCCCGACAAATACCGTCGCGGCTGCGAACTCAAGGGCATGAAGGTCGATATCGACCGCCTCATCGCCCTCGACGGCCGCCGGCGCGCCCTTCAGTCCGAGCAGGAATCCCTTCGGGCCCAGCAGCGCGGCATCGAGAAGGATCTGGGTCCGCAGATCGGAAAACTCGCCAGCGCCCTCAAGAAGGCCCCGGATGCCGAGAAGCCCGCTCTCGAACGCGAGTTAGATGGGCTCAAGGCCAGGCCCGCCGCCCTCAAGGACAAAATCCAGGCGCTGGACCCCCAGATCGCCGCGATCGAGCCCGAACTCAACGACATCCTCCTGACCGTCCCCCTTCCGCCGGACCCGGATGTACCCGTGGGCAAGGGCGGGGATGACAACGTGGAGATCCGGCGCTGGCACCCGCCTGCGAAACAGGAGGAAGGCCCCTGGGGCTTCGACACCAACAAGACATACGAGCAGAACCGCGGCTTCCGGCCCAAGACTCATCTCGAACTTGTCCGCGACCTCGGCCTGGCCGACTTCGAGCGCGGCGTGAAGATGGCCGGTTCCCGTTCCTACGCCCTCACCGGCGACGGCTTCCTGTTGCACAACGCGGTTCTCAGGTACGCCTTCGACTTCATGACGCTCACGCAGGGCTTCAAGGCGATGAGCGTCCCGGTACTTGTGCGTGAGGAGTGCATGGTCGGCACCGGCTTCTTCCCGGCCGGACGCGAGCAGGCGTACCACGTTCCGGAAGGTTCTCCCGGTGGCACCGCTCTCCAGAGCGGTGCATCTCCTGCCGCCACTGGTCTGGAGACCAGTGCCACCAAGAGCAACGACCTCTTTCTCACCGGCACCGGCGAGGTCGGCCTCATGGGCCTGCACCAAGGCGAGATTCTCGACGAGGCCCAACTGCCTCTCAAGTACACCACCGTCAGCACGTGCTTCCGGCGCGAGGCCGGCGCGGCCGGAAAGGACACCGCCGGCCTCTACCGCATCCACCAGTTCGACAAGGTCGAGCAGGTCGTGATCTGCAAGGCCGATGAGGCCGAGAGCCGCGCCTGGCACAAGAAGATGATCGGGTACGTCGAGGAGATTCTGCAGTCGCTCGGCCTGCCGTATCGCCTGCTGCAATGCTGCACCGGCGACTTGGGCGTGAAGAACGCGGACATGATCGACATCGAGTCATGGATGCCCGGTCGTGGCCACCCCCTCCCAGAGGGAGGGGGCAAGGGGGAGGGCGCATCGAGTCGTGTAGTGATGTCAGGTGCCTTCGGCGAGACGCACTCCGCCTCGCGCCTGTACGACTACCAATGCCGCCGCCTGAACATGCGCTATCGCGAGGGCGGCGCGGGAGGGGGCGGCAAGGGCACGACGACGTTCTGCCACTCGCTCAACAACACCGTTGCCGCCTCGCCGCGATTGCTCATCCCGATCCTGGAAATGTGGCAGAACGCGGATGGAACCGTGACGGTGCCGCCCGTGCTGCGGCCGTACATGGGCGGCAAGAGCAAAATCGGGTGACCCTCGACACGTTTCAGAGCCAGGTGCGCCAGCGACGGGTTGCGTCGGCGACCGCCCTCGTCGCTCGTAGGATTGTTGCGTGGCACAGCGCGTTTTCATCTTCAACTCGACGCGACTTCCGCGGCTTCGCGCCGTCGCCCTGGGCCTGTGCGCCGTCCTGGCCACGCTCTTCGCCTCCCTCTGGCTCCTGAGCCAGTTCCGCTTCTTCGCCCTCATCCGCGAGACCGGCACGCTCGTCCGTAAAGATGCCATCCCCGATGGCCAGATGGGCGCGTGGGAATACACCCTCACGACCTGGAGCCTCCAGACCAATCCGCATCAACTGCGGCTCGTCCGCGGCACCTTCCTCAGCGTCATGCAGCGTGAAGCCGAGAAAGACCTATTCGCCGATCGCCTCGGGTGGGAGGCGCACACCTTCCCACGCTCCGCCATCGGCCCCGAGCGGTACCCTTGGTTCGCGTTTGAGCACAACGCGCAGTGGCGTATCCTCGGCTTCGGACCAACCAGGACCACCTGGGGCGGCCAGACGGCGCACACGTTTGACCTGCCCTACTGGTTGCCCATCGTGATCTTCGGCACGCCCGTGCTGCTCGCCGCGATGCACCGCCGCCGCCAACGCACGCGCCTGCGCGATGGTCGCTGCCTGAACTGCGGCTATCAACTCGATGCGCCGATGACCACCTGTCCCGAGTGCGGCGGGCAGCGCTCCCCGGTCCTCAGCACGCGATCCGCAGCGTCCGGCGATCCGCGGCAATCCGCGCCAGACCCGCCAGCGCCCGCATCTGGCTCTCATCCAGGTTCCAGAACTTGAAGCCAGCCTCGAACCACCCGTCCTTCCGCTTGATCAGCCGCACGAGTTGTGCCGGAAGTCCCGTCCCGATGCCGAGGCCCGAGAACTTGATCGCCGCCACCTCGCCCACATCCATCGGCGGCAACTTCTTGCTCAGCATCTTCATGCCCGTGTTCGACAGGTCCGCGACCAGCCCGTACTGGCACTCCAGCCCGTCGCAGACCAGCCGCCCGCCGCGGCGACGATTTGAGTTGGACGGTGTGCTCATCGCGCGGCCTCGCGAACGCGAACAGCGCTCCCGGGAATCCGGGCGCGGCTGTCGCTAGGTTCGGTATCGGCACTTGCGCGGTGCCCCGGTACGGTCGCCCTTGGGGATGCCCCCGCGCAAGCGCGACCTTGCGGGTTGGAACGGTTGGCGGGCGCGAGCCTAGATCAGGCGGTGGTCCTTCCACGCGGGGAACTTGGCCCGCCATGCCCGCAACGCCGCGAGATCGATATCCACGCTCAGGACACCCTGGGCCTCTCCAAGTTCGCCAACCACATCGCCCATCGGCCCGACGACGAGCGAGCCGCCGCGGTAGTCCAAGTGCGGGTCCTCGCCGGCACGGTTGACGCCCAGCACATACGCCTGGTTCTCGATCGCACGTGCGATGGTCAGCGCCCGCCGGTGCCCCGCACGCGCCACCGGCCAGTTGGCCCCTATCGCAAAGACCTCAGCCCCGGCCACCATGCCACGGCGGAACAGTTCCGGAAACCTCAGGTCGTAGCAGATCGCGGGGCAGACCATCGTCGCAACGTCCTCCCCGTTATCGGGTGTCACGCTTCCACTCGGGCCTGGTGGGGGGGCGACGGGAGCCGCCCGTTGCCGCGTCCATGCGTACGTCACCACCCGGTCGCCACCGGTGAAAAACTCGCTCTCGCGCCCGAACGAGAACGGGTGAACTTTGTCGTACTCGGCAACGACCTCCCCGGAGGGTCCGGTGATGGTGGCCCGGTTGCGCCCGCGCCCGTCGGGTCCGATGACGGTCCGCGCCCCCTGCACCGTCACGCCCAGATCGCGCGAAAGTTCACACAAGTACCGCACTGTCCGGCCGTCGGCATCGTTGGTCTTCGAGAGATCAAATGAAAAACCGGTATCGAACATCTCGGGAAGCACGATCAGATCGCCCGGATACACACCCGCTGATTGCAGCAAGGCCGTGGTCCGCGCAAAGTTCGCGGCACGGTCCTCCCATACGATGTCCAGTTGCACCAGGTGCGCCCGCATGTGTATCGCTCCGCGCCCCGCCACGCCGATCGTACCCGGCCTTGACACCCACACCGCCCCCCGTGCAACCCGGGCCGGTCGAATCCCAACAACACGTCGCGATGATGCTTCTCAACCCAGCCAACGTGGTGAACGACACACCTGCCCACATCCCCAGCAGCGATCGCTTCGGGCGCGTCGGTGGGCGTGTCCCCTCGCGCCCGCTCGTCCTGCTCGCCAGCCGGTCTCCGCGCCGGCGCGAGTTGCTCACCCGCGCGGGCATCGAGTTCGTGGTCGCGCAGCCCGCGCTCGACGATGCCGACCTCGATCCCGGCGAGTCTTCGGCCGAGCAGTGGGTCGCCGCGATGGCGTACCTGAAGGCCGCGACGGCAGTGCGTCAGGGTCTGCACACGTCTCTCGACACGGCACGCCCGGTCGGCGTGATCCTCGGTGCCGACACCGTCGTCTCGCTCGGCGAGCGGATTATCGGCCAGCCCCGCGACCTCGCGGATGCCCGGCGGATCATTGAGGAACTCGCCGATGCCGAGCACGAGGTTCTCACAGGCGTGGCGATGCTCTGCCCACGGACGCAGCGTCGCGAGATCTTCATCGATCGCGCGACCGTCCGCGTCGGAATCATTACGCCCCGTGAGATCGATGCGTACCTGGCCACCGGCCAGTGGCGCGGCAAGGCCGGTGCCTACAACCTGTCCGAGCGCATCGCCGCCGGCTGGCCCATCACTTGCACCGGCGACACGGGCACCATCATGGGCCTGCCGGTCGGGCTTGTCATCGGCCGCCTCGACACCTGGAACTGACGCTGTCAGAGCCCGGAGCGCGAGCGACGGGGTGTGCCCGAAGCATCGATGAACCCGACAAGACGCGCTTGCAAGAGGTGCCCTCTCTGTGTTTGACACAGCCTGCGCACCCCGTCGCTCGCGCTCCGGGTTCCGACCATGCGCTTCACCGTCCAGTCCGCATCCGGTGCATCCACACGCCGTACTCGATCACCGATGCAACCAGTTCTCGGCGCGATGCGGGAAGGCCACGCCCGAACGCCGTGTGGTTCCGCCATTCCCAGTACGGCCCTCGAAAACGGAAGCGCGTGATCACCCCGAGCCGCGCCAGTTGATACGCCCCCCCGAGCAGATCAACCAGGCGAGTAATCATGGCTCACTTCCCTCATCCCCTGCTCCCTCATCCCTGATCCCGTTCCCAGCTCACCACATCGCCGCGGACGTGCTGGACACCATTGCCGTTCCCTGCGGGTCAATGCTCGCGGCGTAGTTCAGCATCTCAACCCGCGTCGGTTCCACCGCCAGCAGCGCCGCCACGATGTTCCCGGTCGAGCACCAGCGCGTGGGGTTCTGCTGCCAGGCCATAGCCGCGACCAGTTCTCCGGGCTTGTTCTGCCGGATCAGGTCGAGCATGCCCATGTCGTGCTGGAACACCTTTTTGCGGGCCGCATCCGCCTCCGGTGTCTCGCCTGCAAGCGTCCCCTGATCGCCGAACGACTGGCCCGCGTGCGCCAGATCGGCCGACGCGATGATGAGCGTTGAGCCCGGCAGGCTCGCCACACACTCCTTCAGCGCTTTCACGAACGGCTCCAGCGCCACCCCGTTGCCGTCGTACGAATCGCCGTTGGCCACCGCGGGGTCGTGAACCAGCGCGCCAAAGACCTTGGGGAAGTTGCCGTTCTCATCCGCACCGAAGATGTGCTGTATCCACATCATCTGCAGTTCGATCGAGTGCTCCCGCTCGTGATCGAAGCGGTTGGCGTAGAACTTGTCCCCCAGTGCGAACCTCAGCGCATTGGCGACATCCGCATCGACGTTGCACGAGCCCAGCGGCGTCGTGAAGCCCTTGTCGCAGCCGACCACGCCCGTGCCCTGCCCGAAGTGGTTTGTGCCCAGCACGATCACCCGGTCGGGCCGGTCGCACACGCGCAGACGCCCGTACACGTTCGCGTAGTTCACCCACCCGCGCGGATAATCAATGTGCGGCGCGATGATCGCCTTGGGCAACTTGTCGAAACTGGGCTTCTCGGCCTTCTCGAGCGCCTTGGACATCCATTGGTTGAACAGGTCGCGCACACGCGACGGACCCTGCTCCGCCTTCACCGATTCGTCGACCTTGTCCGTGCCCGCGGCCTGCACCACCAGCATGTCCGCGAACGCCGCGCTGCTCGCCGGAGGGAGGTTCGCCGCGGCGTCGAAATCCGCCTTCACCTTCGCCCACAACTTGTCGAACGACGGCCCCTCGATGAGCGCTGCATCGTCGAGTTGCGCGACCATGCCTTCCAGGACTTCGCGGTTCAGGCCACGCCCGACCTCCTGCAGGATCTGATCGAGGTCACGCGTCCCGTCCATCAGCGGAAAGAGCAGCCTCGCGGCGGGCATGGTGAAGATTACCTTGTCGGAAATTTGCCGCGCATCCGCCAAGCCGAGGAGTTGCACCTGCTGACCATCGGGTCCCTGTCCCTGCGCCGGGAAGCCCCGCACCGGACGAAGTTTCGGCCGTCGCATATGGGCGGCGTTCGGGTCGAACTTGGGCTTGGGGGCATCGGGTGTGGGAAGGTCGGAAGACGAGTCAGGCTGGCTCATGCCGAATCGTAGCCGTGATGCCCTGAGAGACCGGAGGCGGGCATGTTCCGTCTTGTTCCAACCATGTGCCGGGCACGGAGTTGTGGACCACCGCCCGGTGCCCCCCTATCGTCGTGGCCCTCTTTGTCGGAAGAACACCATGATCGATTCTCTCAAGGCCGGCCAGACTGTCCGCTGCACCATCGTCAAGTTGCCGCGATCCCGAGGCAACACCAAGACGGTTCGTGCGCTGATGCTCCGCGACCCCCAGACCGTCCGCTCGCTCCGGCGTGCCCAGATGCTGCGCCGCCGCAACAACGTCGTCTACAACCGCGGCAACCGCGACTGGGTGCAACGCCGCCCGTGCGCCCGCATCGCGTTCATTCGCGCCGATGCGACGTGGACCTTCACCTACCAGTTCGACCTCGCCGACGAACTCCGCTCGGTCGAGTCGTTCCTGAAGATCGAAGCGGCCTGATTCGCCCTTATTGACTATTCGCAAGGCCCCGGTTTGGCGGGCCTTGCTCGTTTTTACGAACTTCGCGCTGTCCATACGATCAGACCATGAAACGAGCGATCATCCTCGCGGCGGTTCTGGTGGCCGGCGGTGTAGGAACGCCCATCGCGCTGTGGTACAACCTCGGACGCAGCCCCGTCGCGCCTGACCGAAAACCGCCCGACGCGGTGTACCCCTGCCGCGGCCGGGTCGTGATGCTGCCCGATGCCGCCCGACCGTTGAACGAGTTGCAGATTCACCACGAGCCCATCGAGTCCTTCGCGAACCCCAATGGCACGCTCGGCATGCCGTCGATGGTCATGCCCTTCCCCACAGCGCCCGATGCCACCCTCGCGGGGCTGGCCGTTGGAGATGTGATCGAGTTCGACTTCGCCGTGTGGACCACCCCGGGCAGCCGCGGCTTTGAGGCCCGGAACATCAGGGAGTTGCCGCCCGAGACCAAACTCGATTTGCCGGAATGACCCTCCGGCGTGATTCGGAACAAGAATAAGAAAAAAAACCCAGCGCCTAGCCGCAAGGGCCAAGCGCCGGGTCTCGTGGGGGTCGGGTAGAGGGTGTCGTTGCTGCGGTACCCGGCGAATCGGCTTGGACTCAGCCGGAATTCTTCAGTCTCCCTCTCTCACTTCCAGACCTCAATGGATTATTCGTTCCACCAAGTCTCTCGGTTCAGATTGTGCCGACTACTGGCCCGTCTTTCCACTCATTTATGGAAAAACCGCTGATTCTTGGGGAATACCTCAGTCCTCCGTCGCGGATTTCTTACCCGAACGGAGGGAAAGCCGCTCCATGACCTGCCGGAGGTCCGACCAGACTTTTGCCCGGTTTTCATCCGTGTACGCCCGCAGAAGGAAGGCGGGGTGGTAGGTGGGCATGACGGGGACGGCCCACCCGGCAGGCAGCCCGCGTGCCGCTTCGGAGCGCACTAGAGCCGGCGAGGGAATGAAGTCGTGCCAGCGGGCCCGGAGCGAGCCCATCGACTCCGCGGAGTTGAGGAGCGTGCGCGAGGCGGGCAGCCCGAGCGTCACCAGCGCCTCCGGTCGCACGATCATGATCTGATCGTGCAGGTAAGGCGCGCACGCGGCGCACTCTTCGGCCGTCGGTGTGGCGTTGTCGGGCGGGCGCGTCTTGAGGATATTGGCGATGTACACCTGCTCGCGGCTCAGGCCCATCGCCAGGATCATCTTGTCGAGCAGCTGCCCAGCCTTCCCCACGAACGGGCGACCGGTCCGGTCCTCCTCAGCACCGGGGGCCTCGCCCACAAACATCAGGCGGGCGCACGGATCGCCCTCACCGAACACGATGTTGTGATGGTCGGTGACAAAACTCTTGTGCGGCGCATCCCGCTCGTAGCGATCGCGGAGTTCATCGAGAAGCCGCTGGGCGGTCGCGCGTCGGTCTCCCCCATCGCCGGAATGCCCTACCGGCTTCGCTGGCTTGCCGAGCGGCTTCGACTCAACCTCCAGGGGCGCGGCGGTTTGGGCCCGGAGTCTCCCGATCGGCACGAAAGTCACGCCCATCATGGCGAGCGTCGCGGCATTCTGTCGCACGGCCCGGCGGACGGCTGGATCGCTTGTCTGCGGCATCTTTCCAGAGTATCGCCCGCGAACGCGGTGCGGTTTGTGGGTGTTCAGGGATTGGGCGCGGGGGGAGGAGTGGTTGGTGGCACCTGCGGTGACGCGGGGGGGGCGGGAGGAGGCACGGAGGTGCCACCCGGGTTGACGACTGGCGGCGTTTCCACGGGCGTTTCCGCCGGGTTTACATCGTCCTCGGGTCTCGCGTCCCTCGGCCCCGGGTTCGCAGCGCGATCCGTTTTCCCGGTGGCTCCGAGCGTTCCGCGTGCTTCCAGGAGAGTTGGAACAACAGCGCCGACGGCAAGTCCGACGACCAGCCCCGTCACCAGGCCCGGGAGGAATGCTCTTGCGAACGATGGCTCACGGTTCGACACGGTCGGCTCGGGCATGCGGGCACTCCGGTGGGTTCGGCCGCAATCCTATCGGCCAGGCCGCAGCTTTGCCTCGCATCTGCGCTAAGTTCGGGGAACGCGTGAACGCTCAGGCGGCGACTCCATCCTCGATCCGGTATCGGAGGAAAACCGGATGCTCCACCCCCGTGACGATGTTCCAGAAGGGAATTTCGCCGCTCTCAGACCACCAACGGCGGAACTGTCCTGCCGGGTCTTCTGCGTAGACATCGAGCACGCTCGACCCGACAAAGACGATCCGATGCAGCAGCAGGACATCCTCGGTGGTGTACTCGGATTCCGCCGCGATCCCGGCGAACGCATCAACGATCCGGCCAAAGAGCCGGTGGTCTCGCCGGAGCAGCGTGTCGGCTTCGAGCCACACATAAAACCGGCGCTTGAGCGCGGGGCGTTCATGGCCGCTGGGACGCCGCCGCAGGCAGTCCAGCAGCCCCGATGGCCCGGCCAGTCGCGGGGAGATTCGCCCCACACCCAGTTCATCGCCAAGCGTGCCCGCGAGACTTTCAATGTCCGTCACATCGGTGCCGTTAATGATGCATACCTGCGTGTCTTCCATCCGGCCCAGGTGTGCGGCCAACTGACGACCGAAAGAGTCTCGCTGCGCGCGCAGCGGCGACCAAGCGACGAGATGGTGCTCTTCGAGCAGTTGGGCGGCGTCGAGCCGCCATGCGGGAACCGCCACGGGGCGTACGGGCGTGCGAGTCAGCCGCATGAACTCTGAACCTTCCTGGCGCGCCTCGCCAACCCTTGCCTGACCTCCTGATGACGGGTTCCACGGTAACCCGTCAGAGAATGGTGCCTCAGGATCAGCCTCTCGGCCAACCGACCGAGCAAACTTGATGCGTGAAACTTACTTCTCGCCTCCCAAAACCCTGAGCCGGGTACCGGAGAACGCATCAAAGCGGATGCCCGTGGCAAGCCGGGTGGTGAAGTTCTTGTCCGGCGTGATCACACGAACAACGGCGGGTGCCGGACCACCGGGGGTAAGTGGCAAAGGCTTGATGTCCACCTCGCCTCGTGAGAGTTCCACCACCAGTTCCACCGGCATGCCATCTTTGGCGGGGGATCGCTGCTCGAACTTCACCCGGCTCAAACGCGAGATCTTCACGCTCACCTGGTCGGCGAGCGTCAGCGTCGTAGAGGCTCCCAGTCCCGTCCGCACCTCGATGACCCCCTTGGCGCGGCCGCCGATCGCGGGACCCTCCCAAGTCCCGTCATCGGTGCGCCATTGCACCACGTCCGGCGGTCCCTCGAGCATCGTGATCTGTGCGTCAATCGGCTCGCCGATGGCCTTGGGCTTTTCTGCCGTGGCTGCCAGAGGTTCGGGAATCGGGACTGTCTCGAGTGGCACCATCTCATCCGGAGGCTCGGTGGGAACGTGAGGTGCTTCGACCGGCGGCGTCGATGGTTCCGCGCCGGGGGGAGTCGCCGGTTTAGCCTCAGGCCCGCGTGTGGAATCGGCACTCACTGGAATGGGAGCGGGCTTGAGCGGCTTGGCGACCCGCGCTGCGGGCGTTCGTGTCGGCGGGGGAGGAGGCACATCCACAAGGTCAACACCCGGTGCGGGTTCGGCCGTCGCAGGGGGAGACTGTGCGGCGGGCGCGATGGGCACGATGGGATCAGGCAGGGCTTGCGGCACGGGCGGCGCAACCACCGTTGGCGCAGAACTCTCGTTCGGTGGCGGAACCGCGGTGGGCCGGGGAGCGGGCGGCAGCGGCGGTTGGCCGGGCATGACCTGGCCCGGGCGCTCCGCCTGGGCCTGCTTCTTGAGGTCCACCACGGGACGGCGGACCACCTTTGTCTTGGACGGCTGCGAGGAACTCGGCGGCGCAGCCGTTTGCGCTTGGGCGTCCGCGGTGGGAAGCAAGCCCGTGCAGGCAAGGGCGATGACAATCGGGCCCAGTGTTCGGTGCATCATCGTTCTCGGTGTCGGATGGCGAAAGCCGTTGATCAGTGAAAAGGCGCGTGCCGGACGAGGGTGCGATCAGGTGCCGGGCTTACGGAGCGGGGTGCCTCTCCGCCAGGGAGAGGGTGCTACCGGCTGCGGCTGCTCGATCGGCTCTGCTACCGGCGTCACAACCGGTGGGGGAGCCGAAGACGGGTCGGTTGCCCGCGCCGCGGCCGCTGCGGGGGGTTTCGCCGCAGGCTGCCCCGGCGACGAATCAGCCGTCGCGACGCCGTCCGTTGCGGTTCCACCATCGGAATCATCGACGACCGCCTGCTCGTACCAGTTTGCGCGGACACCCTTGCGGATGGCGGCCAGGTCCGCCGGTCCGAGCGCCTCCTCAACTTGGCCGAGCAGCGAGACCATCTGCGCACCCGTCAGGCCCTGATAGTGCCTGGCCTCCGGCGGGAGCAAGCCCATGGTCTGCAAGCGCTGCGTGGCCTTGGCCGGTGGCAGCCGCTGCTTGTCGCCCATCATGCGCACCATGATGCGCGAGACCTCGCCGATGGTTGCTGCCTCGCGCGGCGGACGCGCGGGCTTCCGCCTCAGCCAACCGAGCCGCTGGGCAACCGTGACGCGGTCATCGTAATCGGGCAGACTCACGCCCGTGCCGAGCAACATGCAGGCGTGCAGCGCATCGTCGTTCACAACTTCCGGGCGCGACTCGAGTTCATCGAAGAAGTTCAGTTCGCTCTGCCCCGGTCCGGCATCCGGCGCGATCGCCTCGGCCGTAACGAACATCTCCGCGGCGGACGTCTCGACCTTGGGGCGGTTCTTGACGCCACTGGGAAACCGCGTGTACCGAGGCACAGCGCGATCCTTCGTGCAGGCAACCGGCCCGACCAGAAGACCGCCCGACAGGAGCCCAATCGCGGCGAGGCGGAACAGACGAGTATGAACCTTGATCATCCGGGACGGCCTTTCCGAGCGGGGCGATTGAGGGCGGGCACACAAGCCGGGCCTGCCAAGGATAGTTGACGCGCCCCACGCCGGGGTGTCAACCCCGCCGAAGCGTTCGGGTTGCTTCCAGTCCGCCCCCCGGCGGTGCCGATACCTTCGAGCCGACTCGGTATGCCGCTGTTCCACACCCGCCCAAGGAGCCATCGATGCCCGTGCCCAACTGGTTCATGCCTGTGACGCTCGGCGCGCTCGTGATGGCCGCGGGCTGCAAGTCAGAAGAGTCACGCCTGGAAGCCCTCTACGCGAAGGCCGCGGGCCCGGGCGGGGGTCGCGCGGCGATCGGGAACGAACTCCGCACGCAATGGGGAAGTGGAAAGGTGACGATCGCCGAGGCGGTGGTGCTGGCGAACCTCAAACTCGATTCGCCGGGCGGGAACGGGGCCGTTGTTCTCGCGGGCGCGGTTCTCGACACCATCGACATCGTGCAGCCCGAGATCGAGCCCAAGACCAACGAGTTGTTCTGGATCCAGACCGGGACCCTGGCGGGCAAGTCCGCGGCGGTTGCGCTCGCGTCGAACGACACCGCGCTTGCACGGACGCTGGTGCTGGCCGGATCGGATCGGTGGCAGACCGAATCATACTGGCGCGACCACGCGGCGCACGATGCGCTGGCGTCGCTCATCCTGCACAAGAGCGGAGAGAGCAAGGAGGCGCTGGAGCGGCTCCGCGCACGCCCGGAGTTGACCGACGAGACGCAGGCGGCGTACGACCAGATCGAGAAGGAATGGCGGCGATCGCGCGGCGGATGAGGCGCTGCGCTCGCGCAAAGAAAACGCCGGCCCGCGGGGACCGGCGTGAAAAAACTCGATCGAGTCCTCAGAAATCAGCGACGGCGACGGGCGAGAACCAGCCCGCCCAGGCCGAGCAGCGCGGCCGCGGACGGGGCGGGAACGATGAAGTACCCCTCGGTCATGTAGTTGTTGAGGTCGATGGCCAAGCCACCAGTGAAGCCGCCGTTGCCATCGCCACCGAGATTGCCGCGCGGGGCCGTCAACCCCGGAAGGAACTGGTTCGACGCGTAGTTGTGGTTCTGGTTGTTCTGGAAGACCATAACGCAAACCTGGTCGGTGTCGAGTCCCTGGAGGCCAAGGTCCGAGAGAGCAATGCTGATCTCAAACCCTGTCGTCACAGCCGAGGCGGCCGCCTGATTGGCGGGCCCGGTGCCGCCCGCAACGCCGGCGACGTTCGAGCCGTCGTAGCCGACCTCGATCGGCTGGCTGTTGACGCCGGTACCGGTCGAGCCGGAGCCGAAATCCGCGCCCCCAAAGATGTTGAAGTAGCCGCTGGCGGTCTGCGCGGCGAGATTGGCGAAATCCAGGTCGAACTTGGGTCCGCCGTCGTTGCCACGCCGCGCGATCAGGTGATAGTTCGGCGCAAAGCCGCTGGCGAAGGTGAGGCCGTCCATGGCTGAAGCGCCGTCGTTGCCCGAAGAGTCGAACACGTTGTTCCCGCCGGGTCCGGATTGCAGAAAGATTTCGAGTTTGTTGAAGTTGTTCTGGATATTGCCGGTCAAGGCCAGATAGAAGCGACCGCCGCTGATGCGGGCGTACGCCGCGTTCAACTCGCTCTCGTTATCACCGAACTGCGTTTCAACGGTCTGAACAGCGTACGCGGACCCGTAGCCATCGCCGGAAATTGAACCATTCACCTGTGCGTGTGCAACGCCAGCGGCCAACCCGGCCGCGGCCAGCGCGGAAAATATGCGGATCATCTCTCTCTCCTGCCGGCCTCGCCGGCGATAGTGTGGGTGGATCGGCCCCGAAAACGGTGCCAACCCTTGCTCTTCTCCGGAGAACAAGGTACAGGATCGGCGCGCAAAGTCGAGTAAAATCTGTCGCTCGCCAGCAGGTTTACAGTGCGAGTTGCCCTATCTGCCTTGCGTTTTGCCGGCTATCCGTAGACTCATGGAAACCGATCAGCGGTCTGGAGACGCGTCATGCTGGCAAGTTTGGTCATTGTCACCCTCGTCCTGGCCGCGGCGAACGACAACAACGTCGAGTGGAATGGCATCTCGCACCGGCCGCAAGGCGACCTGCGCCCCCTGTGCCCGGTCAACGGCGAGACATTCCAGGCCCGCATGAAGGCGTATCAGAACGATCTCACTTCGGTTCGGGTCCGTTACTCCGTGAACGGCGGAACGGCGGTCTGGATCGATGCGACGGTGGCGGGCTCCACCGGGCCGTACGACGTCTGGTCCGCGTCCGTCCCCGTGACAACCCTGACCAGCAGCGTGACTTACATCTTCGAGGCCACGGACGGCGGCGACAGCGACTACTACACGCTCGTCGGTGCTTCCGGCGGTGTTGTCGAGAACGAACCCGCTTTGGGCGGATTTGTCGTGGACTTCGCCACGCTCGCACACGCGCCGCTGGGCGGCACGCCGGTGTCGGGCTCGGGCGCGGTGTTCAAGGTCTGGGCGCCCACCGCCACGCAGGCGTACGTCCGCGGCAGTTTCAACGGCAACTCTCTCGCCCACCCCATGACCAAGAGCGGCGAGGTGTTTACGCGATATGTGCCCGTGATCGGTCAGGGCGCGACGTACCAGTTCTACTTCGAGCCCGGCGCGCACTGGCGGATCGACCCTCGCGCCCGCCGCATCTTCCCTTCGGGCGGGACGTACCAGTCGCAGTTGGTGAACACGCTGGGCTACACCTGGCAGGCCAAGGGCTTTGAGACTCCGGCACGCGATGACCTGGTGATCTACGAGATGCACATAGGCACGTTCGCGGGCCGCAACGACCCGAACGGACCAGCCTCATTGCCCGCGACGTTCACCGATGTCAAGAACCGCGTCGGCCACCTGGCGCAGTTGGGCGTCAACGCTGTCGAACTGACGCCCATCAACGAGTTCCCGTTCGATTATTCGGCGGGCTACAACCCCATCACGCAGTTCGCGCCTGAGTCCAAGTACGGCACGCCCAACGAACTCAAGGCGATGATCGATGAGTTCCACTCCCACGGCATCGCCGTGCTGCTGGACATCGTCTGGAACCACCACTCGGCGACCGACAACATTCTGTGGAACTTCGACGGCGGACAGGTGTACTACGACACGCCCGAAGTCAGCACGCCGTGGGGACCGCAACTCGATTTCGACCGCGAGCAGGTCCGCTCGTACCTGCTCGACTCCATGCACATGTGGCTCGATGAGTACCGCATCGACGGGTTCCGCATGGACGCGACCAGCTTCATGAACATCGGGCCGCAGGAGGCCGCGGGCTGGAGCCTGATGCAGGCGTACAACCAGCAGATCGACAACCGGTACGCCGATCGCATCTCGATTGCGGAGCAACTCCCCAACAACCCCTGGATCACGCGTTGGACGAGCCTGGGCGGCGCGGGCTTTGATGCGCAGTGGTGGGACCCCTTCGGCGACCGCCTGCGCGAGGCGATCCAGGCCGCAGCGCTGGGCGACCCCAATATCAACGCGCTCGCCGGGGCGCTCTCCGGCGGCGACTGGCTGCAGGGCGCAGAACTGTGCAACTACGTCGAGATGCACGATGAGGCGTGGCCAAGTTCGGGCGGGCAGCGCCTGGTGAAGACAATCGACCCGGACTTCCCGCACGACTCCGAGTTTGCGCAAGGGAGGCACAAACTCGCGCACGGGCTGGTGATGTTCGCGCCGGGCGTACCGATGTTCCTGCAGGGGTGCGAGTGGCTCGAAGATACGAACTTCGGCGGCGGCGGGCCCGAAGGGCAGGATCGCCTCGACTGGTCGAAGAAGGTCACCTACTCGCACATCTTCGACTTCTTCAAGACGATGATCCGCGTTAAGCGAGAGAACTCCAGCTTCCGTGCTTCATCGCCCTACAACGCGTATCACGTCAATGACACCGGGGATGTGCTCGCGCTGCACCGCTGGTCGGGTGACGGAAATGTGTGCGTCGTTATCGCCAACTTCTCGAACACCGATTACCAGGTCTACAACATCGGCCTGCCGATGCCCGGTGCGTGGTTCGAGGTGCTCAACAGTCAGGCGACGCGGTTCGGCGGCCCCGGCACCCTGTCCAACCCGCGAGTCGATGCGACCGGCGTCCCAATGCACGGCCACCCGCAGTCGGCCTCCGTCAGGGTGCCGCGGATGGGGCTGGTGGTGCTGCGACACAACGTCCCTGCTTGCGCGGCGGACTTTGACCAGTCGGGCGGCGCGCCGGGCGTGCCCGACATCTTCGCGTTCCTGTCGGCGTGGTTCGCGGGCGACAGCCGCGCGAACATCGATGGCGGAACGCTGGGCGTGAGCGACATCTTCGCGTTCCTGAGTATGTGGTTTGCCGCGTGCGAAGACTAACGCAGGTTGATTCGAAATGGCCAAGTGCGGTCTTTCCCTTGATATCGTAAATTTGTCAGTAAAATCGCCGGTTCACTTGACCAGTTGCGGGGGGGGGGGGTACAGTGCGCGGATGAACACTCTGTCGCGCTCAAACCTTCTCCTCGCACCCACACTCGCGGCCATCGCACTTGCCACGAGCGCTGCGCACGCACAGTCACCCGGCGGTGTAACTGTCCCCCGCATCGAATGCGTGAGCCGATGCGAGCACCCGCGAGATGTGGACCCTTGCTGCAGTCCGTCACTGGTGACAGCAACTTGCACCCGCTTTGATTCCGCGCCGGTCGAGGTCACCGCCGGAACGCTCACGACCATCCCGGGGAGCGACTTCTCATTTGATTGTCCCAACTGATGCAAGTTTCACCCGGTGGAATGTCCGGCAAACGACATCTTCCCCGATCCGCGCCACTGCGAGCTCGAATCGGGCATTACTTTCACGGAGTCGATCACTCTCAGCGTGAGCGGGTCGGTCACCGTGTCAATCGGTGCCGTCGAGGCGGCGCTCGAGGCGGGAATCGGGGTCGTCGTTGGAAGCGAGGTGCATGTCAACCTGACCTGCCCCATCGTTGCACCCAAATGCTTTTGGGTCGGAACCAAGCCGAGGATCACTTACTACGCCAACCGCAAGGTCCGGGTCGATCACACATGGACGATGACGGGAAAATGGATTAGCCACGGCTGTCCGTGTCCCATCGCAGGCAACACATGGATCATTACGAACTGCACGAAGGATGCGTCGTACGCCACGGGCAATCCACTTATAAACGCGACCTGCGGCCAGTTGTTCGGAATCCCCTGTCCGCCAACCCTCCCCTGCGAGTAAGGCGACGACAGACCGCACACGCTGATGTGAGGGGACTAACCATGTTCAAGGAGCCTGCAATGTTCCGGCACGGATCGCGCAAAATGTTCCTCAAGGCGGCTCCCGTCCTTGCGGTCGTTCTCTTTACTGCCGCGGCGATGGGTCAATGCGATGACCTGGATCGCTATCATGCCGATCGACTGGCGATGGGGGAAGCAACCCCAGCGCAGCAGCGGGCGCTGGCGCAGGCGTGGCTCCCCGTGCTGGCAGCGCGGGCCGCGGACCCCGCCTGCGGAAGCGGCGTTGCCTCCGCCCGCTGGCACGCGATGAGTCTGGCCAACCTGCTCGAAGACTGGACGCTCTCGCGCGAACTGGCCGAACAGGGGCGCCACGCGGCGGCTGAACGATCCGACCGCGCGCTGTGGCAGATGAATGTTGCGGGAGCAACCTTCCACGGGCGGATAATCGCCAATCAAGAGGGTCTTACCGACACGGTTCGACAACTCGACTCGTTCCTGGCGCTTGCGCCGGCGATGGTCGCGGGCGTGCGTACCGGGCAGCCGCCCGTTCCGGCCTGGCTCCTGCCGTCGCTCAACGCCCTGACTTGGAAGGCCGTGTGCCTGCGCGAAATGGAGGACTTTTCCGGCGCGGCATTCACCGAGCAGCGCGCCGTGACGATCTTCGCGGCGGCCCGTATTGAACCGGATGTGTCGTTCGGCGGGTTCCTGCCCGAGGAGGCGTACTACCGGGCGAGCGTCGACTGGCTCAGAGCGAACCGGCCTGCCGAGGCCGCCGGCAGCCTGGCCACCATTTCGTTCCTTGGTGGGACCATCAGACCCGCTGGCCAGCACACGTGGAACGCGATATTTCACATCGCTTCCAATCCCGAGAAGGTTGTCGCTTTTCTGGAAGAGGCGATCCGACAGATGGGCGTGGACGAGTGGTCGGTGCTTCAAGCCGCGGACGCTGCTTCGCTTGTACACAACATGCGGCCGGAGAGCCTCGACCTGGTTACGCGCGCCATCGCGTGTATCAATCAGGCGTTGACGATCGGCGTCGATGGGTGTGCGCGGGCCGACGCGGCGTTGCAGGCAATACAGGCCACTGCCGAAGTGCCGGCGGGCCTCGACCAGCAGGCCGGCCAATACGCGCTCTTGCTGCGTCACCGGGCACGGCTTGAGATGGATTCGGGCGATTGGGCGGCGGCACAGATCACCGTGCGGACGCTGCGCGACTTGGGGTCGCTGCTCCCCTGGACTGAAGAGGCGCTCGTCCGAATCGCACGCCGTTGGTAGCCGGAGGAAAGCCCGGGCTTGCGTCAGGGCCTCCACCACAAGGCCCGGGTAGACTCTCCGTCCACACACGGAGGGCACGACGGATGCGCAGCCAGTTTGCCGGAGTTCTTGCGTTCCTTGCCTGCCTGACGGGCCTCGCGTCTTGGGCCGGTGCCCAGCCGCGGATGGTCCAGCCCGAGTCGCTGGCCCAGGGTTTCATCATCGTCGTCACCGACAAGCCCAAGGTCGCGAGCGCATCCCCACCGATCTTCATGGCC